>WFTU01000054.1 GCA_015485375.1 Paracoccaceae bacterium
GGTTAATAAAACCACTAAACCGGTTTAGTGGTTTTGTCGCGAGCGGGAAAAACCGTAGCGGTGGGCGCTTGCGGGGGCGGGTCAGGTTGTCCGGTTCGGGGACAGAGGGTCGCCGGCGGGGTCCTTGTGGATGATTACGTCGGCCTCGGGCATGGCTTTCAGGATGGCGTGTTTCAGGCCGGCGCCGATGCCGTGGGCCTGATACAGCGTCTGGTCGGGGTCCAGTTCGATATGCACCTGCACGAAAACCTTGTTGCCGGCCGTGCGGGTTTTCAGGTCGTGGAAGCCGAGGACTCCGGGCCATGAGCCGATGATTTCGGAGATGCGGGCGATGTCCTCGGGTGCGGCGCGGCGGTCCATCAGGGCGTCGAACGCGCCCTTGCCGATGCGAAAGGCACTGAACAGCAGGAACAGGGCGGCGGCGATGGCGATGATGGAGTCGATCGAGGTGATGCCGAAGGCCGAGGAGGCGAACAGCGCGACGATGGCCCCGACGTTGGGCAGGAAATCGGAGAGGTAGTGCAGGCTGTCTGCCGCCACCACCTTGTTGCCGGTCTTTTTGGCCACGCGGAGTTGCCATGTGACCAGCGCGCCGGTGACGAAAATGGCGAAAACCATGGCGATGATGCCGGGGCCTTCGGCGCTCAGTTCCGGCGGGCTGTCGGCGAGCAGGCGGCCTGTGGCGCTCCAGAGGATGGCGACGCCGGAGACGCTGACCAGCAGGGCCTGCGCGAGGGCGGCGAGATCCTCGGCCGAGGTATGGCCGAAGGCGTGGTCGTCGTCGGCGGGGCGGTTGGCGTAGATGATCGCCATCAGGCCGGTGAGCGAGACGATCAGGTCCAGCGCGCTGTCGGTCAGGCTGGCGGCAATCGAGAGCGAACCGGTCAGGCCAAGCGCCCAGAGCTTCACCCCGACCAGCAGGATCGCCACGGTGACCGAGGCCATGCCGGCGGAGAGGTTCAGCTTGTGATGGTCGCCCGACATCAGAACCACTGCCCCGTTTCCATGAAACCCAGTTCCAGCAGCTGTTGCGAGGACCAGTCGAATTTGCGGCTGCCGTCCCAGGTAAAACTGTCGATGGCATCGGCCGAGCCGGGGTTGTGCATCAGCGCCTTGGCGACGCGGAAGGACATCACCGCCATGGTCATATTGTTGTGCCATTCACAGGCGATGGTGTTCATCTCGGGGATGTTCAGGCGCAGGTCGGGGCCGATTTCCAGACCTTTTTCGGCCCTGAACAGGCTGACGCGGTCGATGCGGCGTTTTTCCCAGGGGATGTGTTCCTCGAACCGCCAGCGCAGGCCGCCGAAGATGTCGTACTGGCGTTCCAGCACCTCGGGCCCGTCGAACCGTTCCAGTCCGTAGTAGCCGCTGCGATCCAGATGGGCGGTCTCGCGGTCAACGCCCGCGCGGTGGGCGGAGAGGTCCTGCGGGTAGAGGTCGATGGCATAGGTGAAGACCGAGGTGCGGCGTTCCTCCTCCATGAAGGCGATGGCGTCTTTTATCGAGCGGGTCTCGCAATGGGGGAAGAACAGGTATTCGGCGTTGAAGGCGTAGGCGATCCATTTGCCTTGGCAGGCCTTGATGATCGCGTTCAGGGCATCAATGGAGTCTTCGACCGTGTCGAGACGGGCGGGGATGGCGTGCAGCCCTTCGGCGGGGGCGATCCCCGCAATGTCGCCGAGCGCGAGGATGGTCGGGAAGCCGAGGTTCCGGTGGTGCCGGATCGTGCTGTCGAGTTCCACCGAATCCTCGGCCAGAATCACCGCGATCGGGGCGGGGAGCGCCCCCGCGTTCTGGCGAAGAAATTGGTCGAGGTCCGGTTGCGGCATTTGTCGGGTTCCTGGGGTTTCCGGCCACATTAACAACACGGTCGCTGCTCGGGAAGCCGAAACCGCATGGATTGCGCCGGAAATCGCAAGCATGTAAACGGGCGGCGCGAGAGGGACTCGCCGAAAGAAAGGCCGATCATGTCCGATACCAAAAAGCTGTTCGTGAAGACCTATGGCTGCCAGATGAATGTCTATGACAGCGAACGTATGGTCGATGCGCTGGGTGCGGACGGATTCGAGACCGTGGAGACGCCGGACGAGGCGGATATGATTCTGCTCAACACCTGCCATATTCGCGAGAAGGCGGCGGAGAAGGTCTATTCCGAGCTGGGGCGCTATCGCAAGCTGAAGGATGTGAAGCCCGATCTGAAGATCGGTGTCGCCGGATGCGTGGCGCAGGCCGAGGGCGAGGAAATCATGCGCCGCCAGCCGCTGGTCGATCTGGTGGTGGGACCGCAGGCCTATCACCGTTTGCCCGATATGGTGCAGCGGACGGATAACGGCGCCAAGGTTATCGACACGGATTTCCCCGAAGAGGACAAGTTCGACCATCTGCCGCGCGGCCCGAAAGCGCGGCGTGCGCCCTCGGCGTTTCTGACGGTGCAGGAGGGATGCGACAAGTTCTGTGCTTTCTGCGTGGTGCCCTATACCCGCGGGGCCGAGGTTTCGCGCCCGCCCGAACGCCTGCTGGCCGAAGCCCGCGATCTGGTGGAGCGCGGCGTGGTCGAGGTGACCCTGCTGGGGCAGAATGTGAATGCATACGAGGCCGACGGCTGGACGCTGGCGAAGCTGATCCGCGAGATGGCGAAGATCGACGGGCTGGAGCGGATTCGCTTTACAACCTCGCATCCCAACGACATGGGGGATGATCTGATCGCGGCCTTTGGCGAGGTGGACAAGCTAATGCCCTATCTGCATTTGCCGGTGCAGTCGGGCTCGGACAAGGTGCTGAAGGCGATGAACCGGCATCACACGGCCGAGGAATATTTGCGCCTGCTGGAACGGATTCGCGCGGCGCGGCCGGATATTGCCCTGTCGGGGGATTTTATCGTCGGCTTCCCCGGCGAGGAGGAAAGTGATTTTCAGGCGACGCTCGATCTGTGCGAGCAGGTGCGCTATGCGCAGGCGTTCAGTTTCAAATATTCGGCGCGGCCGGGAACGCCGGCTGCGGATCGCGCGCATGTGGAAGAATCGGTGAAGTCGGAGCGGCTGGCGCGGCTTCAGGAAATGCTGGCAGATCACCAGACGGCGTTCCAGAAATCAATGGTCGGGAAGGTTCTGCCGGTTCTGGTGGAAAAATCCGGCCGCGAGACGGGGCAGATGGTCGGGAAATCGCCCTACCTACATGCTGTGCATTTTCAGGCTGACCCCACCACAGTTGGGGAAGTCCTGCGGGTGCGGGTTGAGGAGTCGGAGAGAAACTCCCTTGGCGGCGTTATTGCGTCCTGACGCGGGCGTTGCATTTCCGTCACAGCATATGCTTTGACGCATAAAATATTGCGCTTGTGCGGGAATTTGACTAATAAACAGGCAAGCCGGCTTATATGACCGGCAACCCGAGACAGGAAATTTGTAATGAAAAGTTTTATCAGAACGGTATTGTTTGTTCTGGGAAGCGTGTTGCTTCCGCTAAATGCCATGGCGCTGGAAACGGGCAGCTACCCTGCCGCGATCTGGATCGACCCCGAAGGCTGCGAGCATTGGGTGCTTGATCTTGGGACCGAGGGGATGATGTCTCCGCGGCTTGATCGCGAGGGCAAGCCGGTTTGCGGGCGCTCTACCGAAATTTGCATGGAATTCCCTGACGATGTGCTGTTCAAGGTGGACGAGGCGATATTGTCCGCATCGGCTATCGATCTGTTGCGCTCCTATTTCAGCAAGGAAATGGCCTCCGGCACCAGTTCTTTCATCATAAAGGGGCATACGGACAGCACTGGCGGGACGTATTACAATTTTGATCTTGGCCGTGCCCGCGCCGAGGCTGTGGCCGCAATTGCCCGTGAATTCGGGGCGATGACACAGGTTGAGTCCTATGGCGAGTTGCAGCCGATTGCCTCCAACGATACCGAAGACGGCCGCCGCCGTAATCGTCGTGTCGAAATTCTTTGCGAGTAGGGGGCTGCCATGAACTTCTTTAAAATGCGCACGACGGTTGTTCTGGTGTCCGGTGTTCTTGCCGGATGCGGGATTATCGGTTCTACCACGTCTACTACGGATACAGGTATCGATGATGACTCTCTTATCGGTATGAACGCCGGTATCTGGGTGGATGGTGACGGTTGTGACCACTGGATTATCGATGACGGGCTGGAAGGCTATCTGACACCGCGTTTCGGGCCGGATGGAAAACCGGTTTGCCGCGAGGGTGCGGTGCCCTATTCCACCATCAACTTTACGCGCAGCTTCTTCGGGTCCAGCTAGGGTTTCTCCTTGCTCCTGTTGCGTTGTTGAGGCACGATAGGGGCAATCGATCCCTATACCCGAGATGGTGACCATTTGGCATTGACCGGACTTTCCAGCGCCCAGACATCCGCGGACCCTGCGGAGACCGCCTTCGAGTTTCCCGACAACCGTTTGCTGATCGAACTCTGCGGCGAGCTGGATTCCAACCTTGCGAAGATCGAGGCGGCGACCGGTGCGGAAATCACGCATGTGGGCAACCGGATATCCCTGAAAGGTGACGAACACGCCCGCAGGCAGGCGGAAACCGTTTTGCGCGGGATTTATGCGCGGCTGGAACAGGGGCGGCCGCTGACGCAGGGTGATGTGGATGCGGTGATCCGTATGCCCGAAGAGGTGTTCGAAGCCCCGCGGGACGGCGACCAGATCGAGATGTTTCGCGGTGACCGGGTCGAGATCCGGACCCGCAAGCGGGTGGTGGAGCCGCGCTCGCCGGCGCAGAAGGCCTATGTCAAATCGCTGTTTGCCAATGAACTGGTGTTCGGGCTTGGCCCCGCGGGTACGGGGAAAACCTATCTGGCGGTGGCGGCGGCGGTATCGGCGTTTATCGAGGGGCATGTGGACCGGATTATCCTCAGCCGTCCGGCGGTGGAAGCGGGCGAGCGGCTCGGGTTTTTGCCCGGCGACATGAAGGAGAAGGTCGATCCCTACATGCAGCCGCTTTACGATGCGCTCAACGATTTCCTGCCCGCGAAACAGGTGGCCAAGCTGATCGAGGAAAAGCAGATCGAGATCGCGCCGCTGGCCTTCATGCGCGGGCGCACGTTGTCGAATGCGTTTGTGGTGCTGGACGAGGCGCAGAATGCCACCACAATGCAGATGAAAATGTTCCTGACCCGTCTGGGCGAGGGCAGCCGTATGGCGATCACCGGCGACATGACGCAGATCGATCTGCCGCGCGGTGTGCTGTCCGGACTGGTGGAGGCGGAGCGGGTCTTGCGCAATACCGAAGGCATCGGGTTTACCCGTTTCACGGCAGAGGACGTGGTGCGTCATCCGCTGGTGGCACGGATCATCAAGGCCTATGAATCCGACGGGCGGATCAATGGCTGAGGTCGATGTTGTCATCGAGGATGACAGGTGGCAATCGCTTGATCTCGAAGCGCTGGCGGGCAAAGCGGTCGATGTGGCGCTGGAAACCGCCGGAATTTCCGGTGCGGATTATGAAATTTGCGTGATGGGCTGTTCGGATGCGCGGATTGCCGATCTGAATGCGGAGTTTCGCGGAAAACCGGCACCGACCAATGTGCTGTCGTGGCCCGCGTTCGACGTGGCTCCTGATCCCGAAACCGGAATTCCCCCTGCGATTCCGGCGGCTTGCGGGCCGGATAACAGCCTCGGGGATATTGCCATTGCCTATGAAACCTGCGAACGGGAGGCGGCGGAGAAGGGCGTTCCGGTGACCGGTCATGTCACCCATCTGGTGATCCACGGCTGTCTGCACCTGCTCGGATACGACCATCTGGACGATGTGCAGGCGGCGGCGATGGAGGGGCTGGAGATCAAGGCCCTTGCCAGCATGGGGTTGGACAACCCATATTAGAGGAGCGGGCGCATTCTGGCGCCCTGTTGAGGATTAAGGAGCCATGGGCGACATAGCGGACGGGGATTCTATCGCAGCGCAGCGCGCGCGACAGCAGGATAGTCAGGACAACCATCGAAAATCCGGTTTCTGGGGCAAGCTGTTTGCTCCTGCGCCGGAGGCAACTCCGGAAACGCCCGAGACAGCGACCGGCACCGCGGAAACCCGCGAGATGCTGCTTAATGTGCGCAACATGAATGCGTTGCGGGTCGAGGATGTCGCCATTCCCAGCGCCAATATCGTTGCCGTTCCGGATTACGCGACACTGGACGAGGTCGTGCAGGCGTTTCGCGAATCCACCTACAGCCGTCTGCCGGTCTATGACGAGACGCTGGATAATCCCATCGGCCTGATCCACCTGAAAGATCTGGCGCTGAACCACGGGTTCGGGGCGAAGAAGGGGTTCGATCTGAAATCCGAGGTCCGGCCGCTGCTTTATGTGCCGCCCTCCATGCCGGTCGGGGCCTTGTTGCAGAAAATGCAGGGCCAGAGGATCCATATGGCGCTGGTGATTGACGAATATGGCGGCGTGGACGGGCTGGTGACCATCGAGGATCTGATCGAGCAGATCATCGGGGAAATCGCGGATGAACATGACGAGGAAGAGGCGCAGCTCTGGAGCGAGGAATCGCCTGCGGTGTTTCTGGCGCAGGCCAACACCCCGCTGGACGAATTCGAGGAAGCGGCGGGTGTGGACCTGCTGCCCGATAATCTGGACGAGGAGGTGGATACCCTCGGCGGGCTGGTGTTCATGCTGAGCGGACGGGTGCCGGCGCGCGGCGAGTGTATCCGCGACGGGCAGGGCAATGAATACGAGGTTGTGGATGCCGACCCGCGCCGGATCAAGCGGTTGCGGGTGCGTTTGAAAAACGCCCGCGCCAAGGGCTGACGGCAGGTGGATGTTTCCGGAAAAATTGCGCGGCTGACCGGCAAGCGGCAGCTGTTGATGGCTTTCAGTGCCGGTGCGGCGCTGGCGCTGGTGCAGGCGCCGTGGTCGTTTCCGCTGGCGTTTTTCTTTGCCATTCCGGTATTGTTCCGCCTGCACGCTGGCGCGGTTTCGCCGCGTCGTGCGGCGTTGATCGGCTGGACCGCGGGGCTGGCCTATTTCGGGTTGACGCTCTCGTGGCTGGTGGAGCCGTTTCTGGTTGATGCCGCCACGCAGGGCTGGATGGCGCCCTTTGCCCTGTTTTTCATGTCGGCCGGTCTGGCGCTGTTCTGGGCGCTGGCGTTCGGGCTGGCGCGGCGCGGGAGTCCGGTTGCATTTGCGGTGTTCTGGACGCTGCTGGAACTGGCGCGCTCCTATCTGTTCACCGGTTTCCCCTGGGCGCTGATCGGCTATGGC
>WFTU01000055.1 GCA_015485375.1 Paracoccaceae bacterium
GCCTCGGCCTGACCTCCCACGCCGGCGAGATCTGCGGCGCGGACTCCGTGCGCGAAACCCTCGACCATCTGCAGGTCACCCGCATCGGTCACGGCGTGCGCGCCATCGAGGACCCCGAACTGGTCAAACGGCTGGCAGAGGAAAACATCCTGCTGGAGGTCTGCCCCGGCTCCAATATCGCCCTCTCGGTGTTCCCCGACTGGCCGGACCACCCGATCGAAAAGCTGCGCGCAGCCGGCGTGCCGCTTTGCGTTTCCACCGACGATCCGCCCTATTTCCACACCACACTGGCGGCGGAATATACGCATCTCGCCGATACTTTCGGTTGGGATATCGCGCGGTTTAACGCTATAAACGAGGCAGCCATGAACGCCGCTTTTTGCGACGAGGACACGCGCCAACGGATGCTGGCGAAATTCAGACAGGGATGAAAACCATGACCGAACACCTCACTATCGTCGATCACCCGCTGGTGCAGCACAAGTTGACGCAAATGCGCAAGAAGGAAACCCCGAGCGGTTTGTTTCGTCAATTACTGCATGAAATCAGCATGTTGATCGCCTACGAGATCACGCGCGAACTGCCCATGACCACCGAACGCATCGAAACCCCGCTGGTGGAGATGGATGCTCCGGTCCTGAAGGGCCGCAAGCTGGCGCTGATCTCGATCCTGCGCGCGGGCAACGGGTTGCTCGACGGTGTGCTGGAACTCATCCCCTCGGCCCGAGTCGGTTTTGTCGGTCTTTACCGTGACGAGGAAACCCTGAAACCCGTGCAGTATTACTACAAGGTACCGGACAAGCTCGACGAGCGGGTTGTCATTGCGGTCGATCCGATGCTGGCCACGGGAAACTCCTCCGTCGCCGCGATTGACCTGCTGAAAAAATCCGGCGCGAAAAACATCCGCTTCCTTTGCCTGCTCGCCGCCCCCGAAGGCGTGGCCCGCATGAAGGAAGCCCACCCCGATGTGCCGATCGTCACCGCCTCGCTCGACGAGCGGCTGAACGACGTCGGCTACATCCTGCCCGGTCTTGGCGACGCGGGCGACCGGATGTATGGCACCAAATAGCTACGCCATGGATTCGAGCCGCAGGCGCGCGATCTGGTGAACCTGGTCGAGCGCCTCGCGAAACTCCGCCGCGCGGGAATTGTGAACCCGCGCACGGAAATTCTCCAGAATTTCCTGCCGGTCGCGCCCCTTCACGGCCAGTATGAACGGAAATCCGAACTTTTCCTTGTAGGTTTCGTTCAGCCGTGTGAACTCCGCAAATTCCGCCTCCGAACACTGGTCCAGACCGGCCCCCGCCTGTTCGGAGGTCGACTCCTCCGTCAGCGCGCCGGACTTCGCCAGTTTTCCCGCCAGATCCGGATGCGCCCGTAACAGCGCAAGCTGCGCCGCCTCGCCGGATGCCTCCACGATTTCAAGCATGGCTGCGGCCAGCGCGTCCCTGTCCCGCGGATCGACACCGCAGGCGAAGGCCTCCTCCGCAATCCACGCGGAATGCTCGTAAATCCCGCCGAACTTTTCAACAAACGCGCTCTTTTCCATGGAACTCCTCGCTTTCCTGTCCAGACATATCCCTTCGTTCCGGCCAAGGAAAGCCGTGCCGGTTTCCGGAGGCGTTTAACTGTTTATTCTCGGGTTAAACAGTTGCCTTGCCAGATTTTTCCCGCCAGACCTTCCCAAACGCCCTGCCTTTGTCTAGGTTCGCGACAAATCCGCAAAGGGGGCACTATGGCCGAAGATTTCGACAGCATTGACGAGCATGACGATGCCTATGCCCTTGACCGCAGCCTTGTCGAGGCAGTGCTAAGGGCTGTCGACAGCGACTCCCAGACCGAACTCCTGCAGGTTTTCGAAGGTCTGCACGAGGCCGATATCGCGGACATGCTGGAACAGATCACGCCCGAGGATCGCCGCCGTGTCATGCGGCTCTGGGGTGATCGCGTCGATGGCGAGGTTCTGACCGAACTCGAAGAGGGCGTCCGTGACGAGATCATGGAGGAAACCCCCGACGAGGTGCTGGCCGAGGCTGTGAAAGACCTCGACACCGACGATGTGGTCTACCTTGTCGAGGATCTGGAGGCACCGCAGCAGGAAAAGCTGCTCGAATCCCTCGATGATGCCGACCGTGTGGCGGTCGAACAATCGCTCAGCCACGAAGAGGATACCGCCGGCCGTCTGATGCAGCGTGAAATGGTGATCGCGCCGCAGCACTGGAATGTCGGAGAGGCCATCGATTTCATGCGCGCCGCCGAAGAACTGCCGCAGGATTTCTATGACGTGATCGTGGTGGATTCCGCCATGCACCCCGTTGGCACTGTGCCCCTCGGCAAACTGATGGGCGCCAGACGCGAGGAACCGCTGGTCGATCTGATGAGCGAGGATTTCCGCGCCATCCCCGTTGACCAGCCCGAAGAAGACGTGGCCTACGCCTTCAACCAGTATCACATGGTCTCCGCGCCGGTGGTGGACAAAAACGGCCGGCTGGTCGGGGTCATTACCATCGACGACGCCATGGAAATTCTCGAGGACGAAGCCGAGGAGGACATGAAGCTCCTCGCCGGTGTTGGCGACGAAGAACTGTCCAGCTCCGTCTGGGAAATCACCAAGCTGCGCTTCCCGTGGCTGGCAGTGAACCTCGTGACCTCGATCCTTGCCTCGATCGTCATCGCGCAGTTCACCTATACCATCAACGCGCTGGTGGCGCTGGCCGTGCTGATGCCGATTGTCGCCTCCATGGGCGGTAATGCCGGCACGCAAACCCTGACCGTCGCCGTGCGCGCGCTGGCCACGCGCGACCTGACCTCGGCCAACGCCTATCGTATCATCCTGCGCGAGGCGCTTGTCGGCCTCGCCAACGGCCTGCTGTTTGCCGTGGTGATCGGGGTGATCGGGTCGCTCTGGTATGACAACCCGATGCTGGGTGTCGTTCTGGGGCTGGCCATGATCGGCAACCTGTTCGTGGCGGGGCTTGCGGGAATTCTCGTGCCCATCGGTCTGGAAAAACTCGGTGCCGATCCGGCGCTCGCCTCGGGCGCCTTTGTGACCACCGTGACCGATATTTTCGGTTTCTTCACTTTCCTCGGACTTGCGGCGCTTATCCTTCTATAGGCGTCAACCCGGCAGCTTCAACGTAACGGTCTTGCTGCCCTTCTGGATACGCACGGTGTTTTCCGAGATCGCCACCACCTTCCAGCGGTCGATCACGTCCCCGACCTTGACCATCGTATATTTGCCTCCCTTGCGCCGGATCAGGGCGCGATAGTCGCCGGGCTTGCCGTAGACTCCGACCAGCGACATTTCGTTCAGCAATATCCCGTTCTCGATCGTAGCCTCGCGGGCTACATTGGCGTTGGTCGGCAGGTTGATCTCGCGCGGGGTGTCGGTGAAGCGCGGCGTGGTGCGGGCGGTTTCCTCGATCTTCTGGATCATCGCCTGCGCGCGCGCGGCAAACCCTTCCGAGCGGTGCAGGGGCACATTGGCCGCCGGCACCGCCCCTTCGGAAAGGGTCGGGTCGTTCAGCACGGCAGCAATGGCAATCGAGTCGGGACGCGGGATCGGTCTTGGCTCGACCGGAGCCTGCGCCGTTTCGGCCGTCTGCTCCGCTTCCGGCGCAACCGTATCCGTCGGTGTGTCAGATTCCGCCACCGGCGTTTCTGCCGCGACTGGGGCGACCTCGGCCGGCAGTTCGGTCACCGGCGTGCCGTTGCGCAGGATCGGCGCCAGTTCCGGCAAGCCTTCGATGACAGTCGGCGGTTGCATCTGCAACGTGGCAATATCGGCGGGACCCGGCGTCGCTGCCGGCATTTCGGCAGCCACAGGCGCGACCGGCTCCGGCAGCGGATCGGGCACAGCCACGCCGCCGCGCAGCACCGGCAGGACATCGGGGCGACCAAGAATAATCTTCGGCGGAATTTTCTGTGCCTCGAGCGCCTGCGCCAACCGCAAGGCAGCAGCATTGTTGGCCCGAACCTGCGTCAGCCCCAAGCTGTCGTTGAATTTTTCGAGCTGCCCCGCCAGCACAACCGTGCTTTCGTCGCGCGGCAACACATCAATGCGCCGCGGCGTAATCGCAAATTCACCAGCCTCGCGCGTCGACGCGACCGGTGCCAGACCGGTGCCGGAGAAATTCGAGGTTTCCGCCGTCGCAACCGGCTGCGCCAGCGGGGTGGCTTCCAGAGGAATTCCCGTGGTTTCCGGCGCAGGAAGGCTGTCGGGGCCGGAGCTGGCAAGCGTTTGCGGCACCCCCTGATCCAGTGCGGGACCGTCCTGCGTTCCGGGTTGTTCCGGCGTGGTGGAGGTCGTCAAATCCGATGTCAGATCGGTCTGCCCGACCTGCGTATCGAATGCGGTGGTTTCCCGCTCCACCTGCGGAACGGGCGCCAGAGAGGTTCCTCCGTCGATGGTTTCGGGCCCTTCGGAGGTCGCTACCTCGGACAGGGTCGTCGGGCGGATCGGCGCGCGCGGATCTTCCTCGCTGTCCAGCACGCGGTTTTCCGTCGCCTCGATGGCCTTGCTCGGGTCGCCGCCAAAGTCGATGGTACTGTAAAGCCAGTAACCGCCCGCACCCAGCCCGGCGACCAGTGCAACCACACCGGCAAAAAAGCCGATCTTGCGGAAATCGATTGCCAGCGGAATCTTCACCGGCGCGGTCGAGGGGGATTCAAAAAACGGCTGCTGGTAGAACCCGTTGATCCGTTTGGAGGAGGTTACATCCTCCGTCCCGAACCCGTATCCCCTGGCGAAGCGTTTTGCCTCTGCCAGCACCGAATTGTCCACAAGCGCCACGGTAGCATTGCCGAAACTGTCGTTTTCCCCGACCTGAAGCGTGTAGTCGCCGTCGGCATATTCCGGCATCTCGCCCAGTGTGGCATAGGCCTCCTGCTGGCGCTCCTCGGGATCTTCTGCCGAAACCTTGATTTCAACCGTTTTGACCTGATCGGCGGGCAGCCAGAGCTGGCTTTTGAAAAACCGCCCCTGCGAGGCCCGCGCCGTCGCCCGCATAGCCGACATCTTTTTGGGCAGAAACGGATCATCCAGCGCGGCATAGGAAATCATCCGCCACTTGCTGTCATAGGACAGCTCGTGCAGCGAAATGCCGTCGGAAGACAGCTCCAGTGCCAGAACAGGACGCATCGCCGGTAAACTATCCTTCACAAACCCAAAGTAACCTCAAACGGAGCCTGTATTTTTCGCCCAGACCGCCGTTTTCCTTTCATAGAGGGTTTCGCCAGCATTGTGGAGCCGTTTTTCACCCGTCGGCCAAGGCGCGCCTAGGGGGACCAGCCTGCCAATCGCTGAAACACCTTCCAGGCGGTATCACGGGCCGGTTTTCCATCCTGATTGATGGTCACTGCGACCACGCGGTTTTTCTGCGGCAGAACCACCAGCAGCGCATACCACATGGTATTCGAACCGTTGTGCCAGAAAAACGCCCCGCCCTCCGCCGGATCCTCCGCCGAAACCAGCCCACCGGCATAGTCC
>WFTU01000056.1 GCA_015485375.1 Paracoccaceae bacterium
AATCAGGTGCAGCAGGGCCACGAGCGGCGCGCCGGCTCCGATGGCCAGCAGCATCAGACCGTACTGGCTGGAAGTGGAGGCCGCCAGCAGGCGTTTGAGGTCCCGTTCGCCTAGGGCGATCAGGCCGGTTACCACGGTTGTGATCCCGCCGACCAGACCGACGACGATCAGAGTTTGCGCAGGTAGCATCGGCGCGACACGGATCAACAGGATTGCCCCTGCCGCCACCAGCGTGGCGGAGTGCAGCAGGGCCGAAACCGGTGTCGGTCCGGCCATGGCGCGTTGCAGCCAGTCATTGAGCGGCACCTGTGCCGATTTCCCCATTGCGGCGAGCAACAAGAGCAGACCGGCGATAACCGCAGGCGTGCCGGTGGTGGCCAGCGAGACCGATATTTCGCTGGTGCCGGCCGTGCCGATCAGCAGGAATGCCCCGATATAGAGGCCAAGGTCGGCGGTGCGGGTATAGAGGAAAGCGCGGGTGGCGGCGCTGGCGACTCCGGGTTTGCCGTGCCAGAACCCGATGAGCAGATAGCTCGACAGGCCAATCAGCTCCCATGCGCCGAGCAGGGTGATCCAGTCGGCCGACAGCACAAGCGCCTGCATGGCAGCGGTGAACAACAGCATGGTGGCGAAGAAACGCGGTTGCTCGGGGTCCTTGCGCATGTAGCCGATGGCGTAAAGCAGAACGAAGCCGGCAATGACCGCAACCATCACCGACAGCAGCGCGGTCAGCGGGCTTGCCTCCAGCCGCAGGGGCATTTCCGGCAGGCCGGGCAGTAGCAGCGTGGCGGTGTTGTCACCCGCAGCGCCGAGCAGCAGGGTGACGCTCGCCAGCAAGCCCGCCAGAACGCCGGCGAGGGCCAGCCACCCCGAATGGCGGCGCAGCAGCAGGATCACGACCGCCGCGAGTATCGGTGCCAGTATGGCTATGCCCAAAGCGCTCATCCTTTCAGCTCCTGTGCTTCTTCCATTTCGACGGAACCGCGGGAGCGGAAACGGGCGATGGCCACGCCGAAGCCCACGGCCATTTCGACGGCCATGACGGTCATGACGATCAGCACGAACATTTGTGCCTCCATCGCGTCCGGATGCAGGTAGCGCCAGAACGCGACGAGGTTGACCAGCGCGGCGGCGAGTATCAGCTCGATTCCCATCATGATCATTACGAGGTTGGTCTGCGACAGGGCGCCGTAAATGCCGGTGCCGAACAATCCGGCGCCGATGACGATGGCGACTACGAGTTCCGGTATCATGCCGGGCCTCCATGCTGATGGGCGCTGTGATCGGCCGCGCCGTGGTCATGGGACGGGGCCGTGCCTGTTGCGGGTTCCGGTTTCATACGGGGCTGCACGGCGAGGGCCGTGGCGGCAATCATGGCTGTCAGGATCGTCAGACCGGCGCTTTCGAAGATCAGCATGGAGCGGCCGAGAAGCTCGAACCCCAGCAGGCGCAACTGTTCGCCGCCTGCCGGTACTTCGGTCGCGACCGGTCCCCAGTTGGCAAACAGCGCGACGGCGGTGGCGCCGGTGAAGGCCAGAATGCCGGCCCCGAGCGAGAGCTTGCGCTGGTGTTTCATGTCCATTTCGCCCAGCCCGCCCGGGTCCATCATGAACATGACCATGAAGATGGCCATGATGCTCATTTCCGTGGCCATCATCATGATTTGCAGGACGCCGAGGAATTCCGCCTGCATGACCAGAAACATGGCACCGATTGCGGTTTGCGAGAACAGCAGCGCCAGTGCCGAGCGCACCATGGAATGGGTGCGGAACACCACGATCCCGAACCATACGGCCGCCAGTCCGAAGGCGGCGAGAAAAATGACTTGTGCGCTCATAACGGCACCACCAATACGATTATTCCGACGAGAAAAATATTTGCCAGCGCCAGCGGGATGCCCAGCTTCCAGCACCAGGCCAGCAGGGTTGCCTCGCGGATACGCGGCAGCAGGCGCCCGCCAGCAAGCATCAGGGCGGCGATCGTCAGGATTTTGACGGCGCTCCAGACCCATCCGGGCAGCCATGGCCCTAGCCAGCCGCCAAGATAGAACACGCTGATCGCGGAGGCGACCGACAGGATCAGCACCATGCGCCCGAGGCGGAATATGATGCGGCGAACGCCGGTATATTCGGCCTCGACCCCGCCTGCGAGATCGCCTGTGGCTACGGGCAGGTCGAACGGCGGGATAAACGCCATCGCCATGCCGGCAAAGGCGAACAGCACAAAGCCGAGCGGCTGGTAGGCGATGTTCCACAGGTCCTGCTGCGAGGTCACGATGGCGACCGTAGACAGGGACTCGGCGCGCATGGCGACGGCGGTGATCGGCATGACCACCAGCATGGCATAGGCGATCAGCTGGCCGAGATACCGCCAGCCGCCGATCATGCCATAGGCACCGTCCGGTCCCCATCCGGCCATGATCAGCGCCACCAGAACATAGGTAAGTGCGGCGTTGAAGAACAGCGCGCCTGTGGCCAGATCGGTGGCGATAAGTTCCGGTGCCAGCGGGATCACCGCCAGCGACAGCAGCGCGCCGATCAAGAACAGGACCGGCGCGGTTTCGAAAAACAGCTGGTCGGGTTTGCGCGGCAGGAGGCTCTCCTGCCCGAGCAGGCGCAGGGTGGAGTGGATCGGACCGGCCGCTTGCAGGCGTCCGGTGCTCGCCCAGTGCTCGATCACCGCGACGCAGTAGGTGCCGATGGCGAGGGCCAGAAGAAGGAGGAAAACTGTCACGCGCCGACCTCCCACGGGGACAGGTCGAGCGAGGCGACGGCCACCAGCGCATCCGCCAGTTCGTTCTGTTCCACCAGCGGCCCGACGAGCGGCAGGTGCCGTGCCGAAGGGGTGTCGAGCTGTGCCGAAACCACCTGACCGTCTTTCAGTTCCAGATGCAGTTTGGCCGGTCCGCGCGCGGTTTCCACGCTTGCGTGACCGTGGCCGGAGGCGGAGCCGATCGGAGCGGGCGCGGCGGGGGCAAGGGTTTCTGCCGCTTCGATAGTTTCGATATCGGCCAGCAGCGCATCAAGGCGGGCCGACATCCGTTCGGCAGCGGTCGAATGCGTGCTTCCGGGGCCGGACCAGTCGGCCCCGTGCGGCAAGGCACCGGTCCGGGCCAGACGGCGGGACAGAAACGGCGTGCGCCGGATCTTCGAGACCAGTTTGCGCAGGGCCGGAGCCTGCGCGCGGATCTGTGCTTGATCGGCATCATGCAGGGCCAGATACAGGCTGGCGGCCTTGTTCTCGATTACCGGCAGGCCGAGTTGGCGACCCTGTTGTGCGAGCCATGACAGGCGATTCAATATGCGTTCATAGGCCAGTGCGGCGTCCTGCGCGGGATCTTCCGCCGCGCTACCGGCCGCCGAGCCGATCGCCCGATAGGCGAGAATGCGATAGGTCATTGGCGACAGCGGCATCCGGGCGGCCAGTTTTTCGGCGTAGTCTTCGGGGAAAAGCGGGCCGTGGCTCAGCAGGTCCTTTAGCGGGACGAGGCTGCCGGTTCCCGCGCTGGTCACTGTATCGCCGTCGAGGGTGAAATCCAGTGTCAGCCCTCCGGGAAGTCCGGGGAAGAACGGGCCGAAAGGCGTGGTGATCCACTCCATCTGCAACCCGTCGGTGCTGCGCGGCGTGCCTTCGGTCATTTCGACCATCGACATGAAACCGGGCTCGAGCCCGATCAACGTGCTGTCGCCGGAACCGTGTGCATGTTCTGCCGTGTCGCCTGCCGCGGCCTGATGTCCCGCGTGTTCGTCTGCTTCGTCCTGCGGCACGAGGTGCATACCGCATATGGGGCAGTCGCCGGGTTCGGTGCTGACGACCTCGGGGTGCATCGGGCAGGTGTAGCTTCCCGAAGCATGCTCTTCGGGTGTTTTGGCGTGGGATGTGTGGCCATGGCCGGAATGTTCCGCGGTATCGTTACTGGAGGGAACCAGATTCATGCCGCACTTCGGGCATTTACCCGGTTCGTCGCTAACGACCTCCGGGTGCATTGGGCAGGTGTAGCTTGCGGTCGTATGTTC
>WFTU01000057.1 GCA_015485375.1 Paracoccaceae bacterium
GCCAAGCTGGAAACGCTTGCCGAGCGTAATCGAGAGATCCGGCAGGCGGAGTGTTTCAACCTCGACCCTGCGTCGAACGTGATGAACCCGAAGGCCGAGGCGCTGCTTGCCTCCGGCCTCGGTTCCAGTCCCTCGCTGGGCTATCCGAAGGCGAAATACGAAAACGGACTGGAAGCGGTCGAGGAGATCGAGGCAATTACGGCGGAGATGGCGGCCGAAATTTTTCAGGCCGGTTATGCCGAAATCCGTGTGCCCTCCGGCGCGATTGCCAACCTTTACGCTTTCATGGCGACCTGCAAGCCGGGGGATACCATTATCGTGCCGCCCGCCAGTATTGGCGGGCATGTGACCCATCACGCGGCGGGATGTGCGGGGCTTTACGGGTTGAAAATCGTCGAGGCGCCGGTGAATGCCGATGGCTATACCGTCGATATCGCGGCGCTGCGCAAGCTGGCGCATGATGTCTGGCCGGAACTGATAACCATCGGCGGCAGCCTCAACCTGTTCGCCCATCCGGTGCGCGAGATCGCCAATATTGCCGAGGAAGTCGGCGCGCGCGTGTTGTTCGATGCAGCGCACCAGTGCGGGATCATTGCGGGCGGCGTGTTTGAAAATCCGCTGGCCGAGGGTGCGAACATCATGACGATGAGCACCTACAAGAGCCTCGCCGGACCTGCCGGCGGGCTGATCGTGACCAACGATGCGGAAATGGCCGAGCGGCTGGAGGCGATTGCTTTCCCCGGCATGACCGCCAACTTCGATCCGGCGAAATCGGCGGCGCTGGCAATGACTTTGCTGGACTGGCGCGAGTATGGCGCGGATTATGCGGCGAAAATGGTGTCGGTGGCGCAGGCATTTGCGGCGGCGCTGGAAAGCGAAGGCCTGCCCGTCTATGCGGCGGACAAGGGCTACACCACCTCGCACCAGTTCGCGGTTCTGGCGGCGGAGTTCGGCGGCGGGCAGACAGCGGCGCGGCATCTGCGCAAGGCGGGGTTCCTCGCCTGCGGCATCGGCCTGCCGGTCGATCCGGTGGAGGGCGACATGAACGGCCTGCGCATCGGCACGCCGGAGATTGTGCGCTGGGGCGTGACCGAGGGCGACATACCCGAAATCGCGGCGCTGCTGGCGCGGGCGTTGAAATCAGACACACCGGAGAGATTGGCGGACGAAACCGCTGCGCTGCGAAAGCGGTTTGATACCTTGCACTACATCCGCAAGGATTAACGGATCGTCAAAACCATGGCTTTGCCGTCGGTAAAGAACGGATCACCGGCAAAATTCTGGCCGAGGACAGCGGGAATAAGCTGGAACGAGGATTGACCGGACAGCACACCCGCACCGGCCAGATCACCGATCAGAACGTCACGCTCCTTGTCGATATTCGGGTCGATGTGGTGGGTAATACCCCATTTCAGCCCGTCATCGAAGCTCGCGGTGCCGACATAGATCGAAAGGCCCTCTGCCGTGCGATAGCCGGTTTTCCAGAAACGCGCGTGGTGGCGTTCGCGCAGGGTATTGGCGCTTGTCGCCTTCTGAAAGCCGAAGTCATTGGGGGTTTTCATCCAGAAAGACGGAGTGACCGGCGCAGCCGGATACTCGCCATTGAACCACGCGGCATAGATGGCCTCCGAAAATGAAGTGAAGCCTACGCGATCGGCCAGAACCCAGCCCGCGTCTGCGAAAGCTGAGACAAAGGTCGCGTCATCCGGCGCAAACACGATGATCGAGGTCGGTTCCTGCCGGGTCCCGAGGATGGTTTCGGTAAAGGGGGACATCTGGCCGGAGGAAAACGCCTGCTCCAGTGTCGTTTCCAGCATTTGCGGCGCTATTGCGGGGCGCTCTCTGAGGGGTTGGTTATAGGTCGCAATGAAGGTCAGTGTGGCAATAGCTGTTGCCAGCGCCACCCCCCTGACAGTCCACCGTGTCGACGGAGCGGGTTCATGCGGTGCCAGTGGTCGCCGCTCCTGTAGCCATTCCACAACCATGATAGCCAGCAACAGCCAGACGCTGCCTATCAGATAGCCATTGAGAACGTCGGAAAGGTAGTGCTCCACCAGATACAGGCGACTGAGACCGATCAGGAAGGCAATAACCACCGCCAAAGCGGCGACTGGCAAGGGATGTCTGCCACGACGGATCAGAATGTAGGCGAGGAAACCGTATAAAGCCACGCTGCCGGTGGCATGTCCGCTCGGGAAGGAGTTACTGTGTTCGAGATAGACGCCGAGGTCCGAACGGGGCCGCTCGAAGACTTTTTTCAGAACCCATGTCATTCCCTCGCTGCCTACAAGCGAGAGCCACAGGCCGAAAGCGAAATAGGGTAGCCTGCGCAGAAGCAGGATGGCGGTTACGCCAAGCGCAATAATTATCACGACCTTGGAATAGCCGAAGTCGGTAATAACCGTGAACACCTGCACCAGCATCGGATCGCGGTATGCGTAGAACAGGTTGGCCAGCCGCGTATCGATCCGCAAAAGCGGATCCGCCAGTACGAAATCTAGCGTCGATCCGGTATAGAGAAACAGGAAATAGACGAAAGCGCCGCCAAGCAGGGTAAGAGGCAGGCCATAAAACCGGCTCCGGTCCAGCCGTTTTGACAGGAAAGCGAAAAAACGCGGATAGCGCGCAAGCAGACGGGTGAAGTAGGCGTTCTGCCGTATGCCGCCATAGGCCGACAACGCCAGTGAAGATACGATCGGCCAGACCCTGGCTATTGCCCAGAACGCCAGCCAGAAAATGGCGGTGAGCAGCAACCCGCCAGCAAGCAAAAGACCAAGCCCGAAAGCATCAGGGGAAATCATATGGGCTACCTTTCTGGCGAAATCGGGAACTGAGACCAGATATAGCGGCTCGGGCAGGAAATAGAAGGGGGGCGAAAGCGGCAAACCCCCTTCCCAAACGCCGAAAAACCCTCTATACGCGCGCATGTCGTCGCAGGGATTCCCTCTGGCGGCCCTTTTTGTTTTAACCGTGCTGGACGACATCTTGGCATTGGCCGGACCAAAAAGGATTTTTAAACCCTTAAGTAAAGGAAAATACGATGTCGATTACTCCCGAGGTCAAAGAGGCCCTCATCAAGGAATACGCAACCAAAGAAGGCGACACTGGCTCGCCGGAAGTACAGGTTGCCATTCTGACCCACCGCATCAACACGCTGACCGAGCATTTCAAAACCCACAAGAAGGATAACCATTCCCGCCGTGGGCTGCTGACAATGGTTGCGACGCGCCGCAAGTTGCTGGACTACACCAAGAAAAAAGACGAAGAGCGGTATAAATCGCTTATCAAGCGTCTCGGCATTCGCCGCTAGAAATTCCGGAACGCGCCCAGATGACGGGCGCGTTTCGTTTATGTCCGTTTGCGTGACGTCCCTGATCCCGGATGTTGTGCAGGATGATATGAAACGGGGATCTGTGGCATGGGCCACATTACGCGGCCGCGTCCAAGGGGGCGGGTCGCCGGAAGGAAAAACGATATGATGTTTACCGAACATACCAGAGAAATCGAATGGGGCGGCGATACGCTGACCCTTCAGACCGGCAAGATTGCCCGTCAGGCCGACTCCTGCGTCATTGCCACCTATGGCGAGACCAGCGTGCTCTGCGCCGTGGTTTTCGAGAAGAAACCGAAGGAAGGCTTCGATTTTTTCCCGCTGACCGTTCATTATCAGGAAAAATACTACGCTGCGGGTAAAATCCCGGGCGGTTTCTTCAAGCGCGAAGCGCGCCCGACGGAAAAAGAGACCCTGACCTCGCGTCTGATCGACCGTCCGATCCGCCCGCTGTTCGTGCCGGGTTTCAAACATGAAACACAGGTTATCTGCACCGTGCTGTCGCACGATCTGGAAAACGATCCGGATGTGGTCGCGATGATCGCTGCCTCGGCTGCGCTGACGCTTTCCGGCGCGCCTTTCCGCGGCCCGATCGGCTGTGCGCGCGTCGGTTTTGAAGACGGTGAATACACACTGAACCCGACTGTGGACGACATGCACAAGCTGCGGGAAAACCCCGAACAGCGTCTGGACCTGATCGTTGCAGGCACCAAAGACGCCGTGATGATGGTCGAGTCCGAGGCTTACGAGTTGTCTGAAGACGAAATGCTCGGCGCCGTTGAATTCGGTCATGCACAGATGCAGCCGGTGATCGACATGATCATCGATCTGGCCGAAGAAGCCGCGAAAGAGCCGTTCGATTTCCAGGCACCGGATTATTCCGAACTCTACGCCAAAGTGAAATCGGTTGGCGAGGAAGCCATGCGCGCTGCCTTTGCCCTGACCGACAAGCAGGAACGCACAAGCGCGATTTCCGCTGCCCGCGAAACTATCAAGGCAGCCCTGAGCGAGGAAGAACTGGCAGACAGCCAGCTCGGCAATTGCTTCAAGAAGCTGGAATCCGAAGTGGTTCGTGGCGACATTCTGAAAACCGGCAAACGTATCGACGGCCGTGACCTGACAACGGTTCGCCCGATCGATTCCGAGGTTGGCGTTCTGCCCCGCACCCACGGTTCCGCCCTGTTCACACGCGGCGAAACACAGGCGCTGGCGGTTACCACGCTCGGCACCGGCGACGACGAACAGATGATCGACGCGCTGACCGGCACCTACCGCTCCAACTTCCTGCTGCACTACAACTTCCCGCCGTATTCGGTTGGTGAAGCCGGCCGCATGATGGGCCCGGGCCGTCGCGAAGTCGGCCACGGTAAACTGGCATGGCGTGCGCTTCAGGCGGTTCTGCCGCCGGCGACCGATTTCCCCTACACCATTCGCGTGGTGTCGGAGATCACCGAGTCCAACGGTTCCTCCTCCATGGCGTCTGTTTGTGGCGGCTCCCTGTCGATGATGGATGCGGGCGTTCCGCTCAAATCCGCTGTTGCCGGTGTGGCCATGGGCCTGATTCTGGACGGCGAGGAATTCGCGGTTCTGACCGATATCCTTGGCGACGAGGATCACCTCGGCGATATGGACTTCAAAGTGGCCGGTACCGAAAACGGTATCACGTCGCTGCAGATGGACATCAAGGTGGCCGGTATTACTGCCGACATCATGAAACAGGCGCTGGCACAGGCCAAGGACGGGCGTATGCACATCCTCGGTGAAATGTCGAAAGCCCTGACCGGTGCCGGCGATTTCTCGATCCACGCACCGCGTATCGAAACCATGCAGGTTCCGTCGGACAAAATCCGCGAAGTCATCGGTTCCGGCGGCAAGGTCATCCGCGAAATCGTCGAGGTTTCCGGCGCCAAGGTCGATATCAACGACGACGGTATCATCAAGATCGCCTCGCCGAATGCCGACAGCATCGAGAAAGCCCGCTCCATGATCCACGCGATTGTGGCAGAGCCGGAAGCCGGTGCGATCTACACCGGTAAAGTTGTGAAACTGATGGACTTCGGTGCGTTCGTGAACTTCTTCGGCAAACGCGATGGTCTGGTGCATGTTTCGCAGATCGCCAACGAGCGTATCGGTCACCCGAAAGACGTGCTGACCGAGGGTCAGGAAGTCAAAGTGAAACTGATGGGTTTCGACGATCGCGGCAAGGTTCGCCTGTCGATGAAAGTTGTCGATCAGGAAACCGGCGAAGAGATCAAGAACGACGGTTGATCCGAATACCTCCCGGGCGGGTTATCCCGCCCGGGAGACTTTTGCTGAAAAACCGGGTTGAACTACATGTCTGACGATACTCCGAAGCTCGTCCGATTGTCGGCGGCAACCTCGTACTACGCATTTTTTGCAGCGTTTATTCTGGCGGCTGTTCTGCAAATTCCGGCAGGTATTTTGTTTATCGTGGCGGTTCTTGCCAGCCTTGTTTGTTTGCCATCCGCATTTCGCTCAGCACTTTCCGGCCCCGTCAGCTTCTTCAGGCTGTATATGTTTACGGTGGTTGGTTACAGCCTGTTTATCGTTGCATACGCAGGGTTTGGAATGGTCGGGGCCGAAGGCTGGGGAATATTTTTCGAACTAACGCTGACCTTTACCATCGGGCTGGCGATCTATCGGTATCACGAGATAGCGGGTAAAAACCTGTTCGATTCAGTTGTCCGCATTTCGTTTATACATGCGGCGCTGATGATTGCCGTGGTGGTGGTCCAGACGGTTTTTATCTTCAAGTTTTCCGGTCAGCGGGTTGGCGGAGCAATCAACCCGATTGTTTTTTCCCACCTTATGCTTACCAGCTTCGGCATAGCGACAGTCTGGTTGTTCTTTAAGTCTCTGTCTGAACCGAGCCTCAAGGCTACTGTTGTTCTCGTAGTATGGATATCGACGTTTTTCTTTGCCACCTATATGACCGGATCCAGGGGTGCGATAATCGTTTTCTTCCCGTTTGTTCTCGGTCTGTCTTTACTCCATTTGCTGATTGAAAAGAAAGTACGCCTCTCTTCGGCGGTTGGCTATCTGGCAATGCTCGTGCTGTTTACCGGAATGGTTATGGTCTCGGATCGATTCGGGGCGGGCGTAAACGAGCTGTCGGAATCGTTGAGCGGACAACAAACCAATGGCAACGTTGGCTTGCGGATCCAGTTCTGGCAGGAAGCAATCCGCATGATCAAAGAGAACCCGGTTGTTGGAAACGGGCTAAAGTTCTTTTTCGAGATCGCCGGTTTGCCGGAAGATAACCCGCTGATGAGGCACAATCACGCCCACAACCAGTTCCTTGATATCTGGATGAAGTCGGGGATCGCAGGTGTCGGTCTTTTTATTATGCTGCATGGCCTTCCACTCGTCGCAGGCGTCAAGCTGATTATCTCGAAGGCCGATGTGGCCTTGGGTATGGCCCTGATCTGGCTTTCAGGCGCATATCTGGTGTTCGGATTGACCGATATCTTCATTACGCGCCTGGGAACCATGACCATCTATAGTGTGTATATGACGATCCTTCTGTTGCTGGCGGATCGAAGGCTGGCCGCTAGTGCCGGAAGTGCCGCATCCCTGTAAACACCATCGCCAGACCGGCTTCGTCCGCTGCCGCGATTACTTCGGCGTCGCGCATCGAGCCGCCTGGCTGGATTACTGCCGTGGCACCGGCTTCCGCAGCGGTGATCAGGCCGTCGGCGAAGGGGAAGAACGCATCGGAAGCCACGACCGAGCCTTTGGTCGGAACCTCTGACAGCCCCAGCACCTCGGCCATATCCTGCGCTTTTCGGGCGGCGATGCGGGTTGAATCGACGCGGCTCATCTGGCCGGCGCCGATACCGACGGTTGCGCCGTCTTTGACGTAAACGATGGCGTTGGACTTCACATGCTTGGCCACGCGCCATGCGAACATCAGGTCGGCCAGCTCGGCATCACTCGGGGCGCGTTTGGTCACGACCTTCAAATCCTCCAGCGTCAGGTGGCCGTTATCGCGGTCCTGCACCAGATACCCGCCGGTGACTTTGCGCCATGTGCGCCCGCCCTCGGTCACGTCCGGCAGGCCGCCGGTGGTGAGGAGCCGCAGGTTCTTCTTCTTTGCAAAAATACTCTTTGCCTCGTCGGTCACATCCGGCGCGATGACGACTTCGGTGAAGATTTTGGTAATCTCCTCGGCCGTGGCGCCATCGAGTGTCTGGTTCAGCGCGACAATGCCGCCAAATGGCGAGACGTTGTCGGTGTTGAAGGCGGCCTTGTAGGCCTCGATCATGGTCGCGCCACGGGCAACGCCGCAGGGGTTTGCGTGTTTGATGATAGCGCAGGCCGGACCATCGGCGGGGTCGAATTCTGCCACCAGCTCGAAGGCCGCATCGGTGTCGTTGATGTTGTTGTAGGACAGCTCCTTGCCCTGATGCTGCTCGGCGGTTGCGACGCCCGGGCGGTCGGAGCCGTCAACATAGAACGCCGCCGACTGGTGCGGGTTCTCGCCGTAGCGCAGGGTTTGTGCCAATGTTCCGGCAATGGCGCGGCGGCGCGGGTTGGGGCGGTCGATGGCATCGGCCATCCATGTGGAAACCGCCGCGTCATAGGCCGCCGTGCGGGCATAGGCGATCTGCGCCAGCTTCTTGCGGAATTTCGGGCAGGTGCCGCCGTTGTGGTTGTCGAGTTCCCAGATGATGCCCTCGTAATCCTCCACATCCACCACCACAGTGACAAACCCGAGGTTCTTGGCCGCCGCGCGGATCATGGCGGGGCCGCCAATGTCGATGTTTTCAATGCAGGTGTCGTAGTCGGCACCGGCGGCCACGGTGGCCTCGAACGGATAGAGGTTCACCACCAGCAGGTCGATGCCGCCGATGCCGTGTTCCTCCATCGCTGCAACGTGATCGGGGTTGTCGCGCAAGGCCAGCAGGCCGCCATGCACCATCGGGTGCAGGGTTTTGACGCGGCCGTCCATCATTTCGGGGAAGTCGGTGATCTCGGAGACGTCCTTCACAGGCAGCCCCGCATCGCGGATGGCCTTTGCCGTGCCGCCGGTCGAGAGCAATTCGACGCCGTGGTTATGCAGTTTCTGCGCCAGATCTGTCAGGCCGGTTTTGTCGGAAACCGAAAGAAGGGCACGTTTGACGGGGACGATATTGCTGGGCATTGGGCAGGCTCCGTTTTGCGCGGACCTAGGGCGAAGGTTCCCGTTCTACAACGGAAATACGTTCGCCATCTTTGACCCGCTTGAATATCCAGGTTATCTGCCCCGCATACTCCACAACGCGGGAAGATACCACAATCTGTTTGGTCGCACGCGGCTTTAATCGCCACTGGTCCAGATATACCGAGGTTTCCAGCGCCATTTCACCACCATCCTGCCGGAAAACCCACATTTCCTTGTTCGGCAGCAGCAGGGCAATGGCCTTCTGGTCCTCGGTCATTTGGGCGCGGACATCGGGGTGCAGGTGGAAGCGGACCTCGAACGGGGTGGTGATGGCCTTGTCGACAGTCGCGCGCTGGGCATCGGTCCTGGCTTCGACGGTATCCTGTCCGCGCAGCTCCTTGCCGTCGGGGCCGAGGAAAAGCCGCCGCTGGTGGATGACGCCGAAGCTGTCGGCGTAGCCGTCGTGCGATGTCAGCAGCCAGCTTCCCTGCCGGTCGGTACTGCGCGCGCGGGTGACGGTTTGCGGGGTTTTCAGCAAGCGTTCACCAAAGGTGTCGCTGACGAAGCCCGGCGTATCGATGACCGAGGACGACTGACCGCCGATAACAACCGTGTTGTGTGCCCCTGTCGCGCGGCTGACGTGTTCCCATTCCTCGCCAAAGGCACGGCCGGCACCGCAGTTGACGATGAGAGGCTGGCGCGACGATGACATCTCGAACGCCAGCGTGCTGGCGTGGCCGTGTTTCGAGGCGGCAAAGGCCGGCGGTCTGGCGCAATCGACGATCAGGGTGATGCGCGCGGCGGTCATGCGGTCATAGCCCATGGCCAGCTCTCCGGCGCGGCTGCCACGGATGCGGCTGTCGGACAGAACCTGATCCAGCCGTCCCTCGCGTCCGCGTCCGCCTCCGTGGAAACGGGTAAGTGTGCCATCGCCTAAGCGCAGCGCGCGCAGCGTCGGTGCGATATGCTCCAGTGCCGAGAGCAGACGCGGATCGGGCTGGATACCGGCGTCTTCGAGCGTGCGATAGACCCAGACGAGAAGGGTGAAAACCTCCATCAGTTCCTCGGGATTACGGGTGGAAATCTCGCCACGGGTATCGATATTGCGGGTGCATTCCTGCCCGATGGCGGCGTTTATCCTGTCGAGCGCGGGGCGCCGTTCCGCGAAGGACACACCGGCATAGACCAATCCCGCCAGAGCCTCGATCCGTTGCCGGCCGGAAGGTTCGTGCTTCCAGCTTTTGCCAAGGTAATTCAATTGCCGCGCGAGCGAGGCGTAAATGTTGTGTTGCGCGGTTTTGTCGAGGTTATGCATCAGGAACCGCGCGTGCGAGCAGATGCGCAAAATCCGTTGTCCGGTCAGCGCTGCTGTCCAGCCCGGCCCCTTGCCGGTGCCGTAGCGCCGGATCCAGTCCAGCACCCAGGCTTGCGCCAGCTCGCAGGATTCGCGATCACCGACAGCCGCAAGATCATCGAGCCAGTGGAACCCGTGGGTTTCCGCCGTAAATTCCGGCGCGGGCGAGGTCACGGACCAGATGGAGCGGGTCGGCGCGGCGAGGCGCTCTCCGGCGAAGTAGAAAACGCCTTCCTTCAGTTCCTGCCCCGCATCGAAGGATCCGAGCGAGCGCGGTTCGGGGTAATGGGAAAACTCCTCCGGTACCTTTCGCGGTTTGGCGCTACGCGCCCGCATCCGGTTCCACATGGCGGAATTGGCGCGGTCAACGCGGTAAAGAACAGCGCGGATTTTCCAGAGAAGGTTGGACATGAGCGAGGCCTGATAGTTACGCCGCGAATATACGCCCGCAACGCGCCGAATGTCACGTGCTTACGGCTTTTCGATCACAGCGGCGTAAAACCCGTCCATCCCGCCGCGATCGGCCCAGAAATCAGGCCGCAGGCGCATTCCACCGTAGCTGTCGACCCAGCCTTCAGGCAGGTCGCTCACGGGGATTTGTTTCGCCTCCTTGTTCCGTTCCAGAAACTTCGCCATTTGGCCTTCGCCCTCGGCAGGGAGCAACGAACAGGTGCAATAGACCATGCGTCCGCCCGGTTTCAGCCAGCCATAGGCGCGGTCCATCAGTTTGGCCTGCAGCCCGAGCAGCTTTTTCATCTCGCCGGATTTGGCGAATGGCAGGTCGGGGTGACGCCGGATGGTGCCGGTGGCCGAACAGGGCGCGTCCAGCAGGATGGCGTCGAACGGCTCCGCCGGATCCCAGCGCACGGCATCGGCGGTGATGATTTCGGCCGCCAGCCCTGTGCGCTCCAGATTCTCGCGCACCCGTTTCAGGCGCTCCTTGGAGACATCCACGGCGGTGACATCGGCTCCGCCTGCCGCCAGTTGCATGGTCTTACCCCCCGGCGCGGCGCAAAGGTCCAGCACACGCTGGCCGGAGATATCGCCCAACAGCGTAACCGGCACCGCGGCGGCAGCGTCCTGCACCCACCAGTCGCCGGACTCAAAGCCCTGCATGGTCGAAACCTGCGCGGGTTTATGCAGGCGCAGGCTGCCGGTCGGCAGAACCGCGGCATCCAGTGCCTTGGCCAGTTCGCCAGCCATGCTTTTGTCTTTCAGCGTCAGGTCCAGCGGCGCGCCCTTGGCGTGGGCGGCCTCGATCCCGCGCAGGGCTTCCTCGCCAAAGGTCCGCTCGACGGGGGCGGCAATCCATGCGGGCAGATGTTGCGGGTCCATATCGGCCCAGATTTCCGGCCCGTGATCGGCCACGCGGCGGGCAACCGCATTGGTCAGTCCGGCCATATGCGCGGTTTTGCGTGTGGCCCGAACCTGCCGGACGGCTGCATCCACTGCGGCGTGCGGGGCAATGCCGTCCACCAGCATTTCGCAGGCAGCCAGCCGCAGGGCGTTTCGCACCTTCAGCGGCGGGGATTTTTGCAAAAACTGGTCCAGAACCACGTCGAGCGGCTCAAGATGACGCAAGGTTTGCAGGGCCAGAGATTGCGCCCGCGCCTTGCCGCCGGGGGGCAGGTCGCGCAGGGGGCTGTCCTTGCC
>WFTU01000058.1 GCA_015485375.1 Paracoccaceae bacterium
ATGAGGGCCGTGCCGCGCTTGCCATCGACGGTGGCGCTGCGGACCGAGCCGAGCACATCACGCACCGCGGTCTGGCGATGCGCGTCGAGGACGGACGCCCCCTCAAGGCGCGACAGGTCCACCGCCTCGGGTGCGAGGCTCAGCCGTTCGATATATTGCCCGTCCATGTCGCGGCGGCGCACCGGCGCGCCGGTGGACCAGATCACCTCGACAGTGCGGGCCTCAGTGTCGGCGGTGGCGGGCGCCAGTGTGGCGCGGCGGGTCAGAAGTTCGATGGTGTCAGCCATTGGCGACGTCCTGTGGTTGTGGTGGGCTTGCCGGGCCGAAGCTGAGCCCCAACCCGTCCGCGCGCTCCTTGTCGGCGGCGATCTCGCCGTCCACCTGTTCGGCGTCGTAACCGCGTTCCGAGATCGCCTGTGACCGGCTCTTGAGCCCAGCGCCGATCGCCATGATTTCGGCCTGCACGTCCTTCACCGGATCGACATAGTCGAACTTGGGCGGCAGCCAGGCGCAGCCGAGATAGGCAGCCGGGTTCCGGTCGAAATCCCGCGCGGGCAACTCACCCGTCAGCACCGCAAGCCGCACAAATCGCTCCCACACGGGACGGCAGAACAGGTGCACAACCACGTTGTGCTGCAACTGCTCGACCCGACGGCGGAACTCGATCAGCCCAGCGCGGATCGAGGAATAGGTGACGCCTTCGAGATCGCCGGATACCAGCTCGTAGGGCAGGCCCAACCCGGCGGCGATGGCGCGCAGGTGGTTCTTCACGAAAGGCGCATAGGCATCGTGTTCGGTCGGGTTCGAGAAACGGATGTCGGTGCCGGGGGGTAGCGGGATCAGGCTGCCGGGTTCCATGCCGACGGTAAGAACACCGGAATTGTTGCTCCCCGACAGGCCACCAGCGGTTCCGTCCGGATCGGTGATGAATCCGGTGAACAGGGCTGCCACCTTGGCCTTGACCAGCGCGGCGTCCTCGAACTGGTCGAGTTCGTGCAACCGTAGCAGCACCGGCGCCAGCCAAGTGATCCCGCGAAGCTGGCCCGCGACGAGCGGCTTGAACAGGTGCAGGCAATCGGCAGCAGGGACGCGGATCATGTCCGTGCGGTATGGCTTCAGCGGGTCGCCTGGGCGAGCGGAGAGCACATGGTAACCGACACGGCGTCCGGCAGAATCAAACTCGATCCCTGCCCGAATCCGCGCCCCGCCGCCAATCTCACGGTGCAGATCCAACGGCACCTGCTCGCGATCAAGAAGTTCGATATGAAGGGGGATGCTGCTGGCCTCGGGCGGCACACGCATGCGGGCGAAGCTCTCGCCGCTCTCGATCATCGCCCGCACGGCCATGGCCTGCAGCCCGTAGAAATCGGCAAGACCGTCCGGGGTGGCGTGATCGGTCCAGCGCAGCCACAACGCCTGCAGCCGTTCGCGCACTGCCCGGTCCGGATGGGTGGATTGCGGTTTGATCCCGGCGCCGACGACATTGCCCACCAGGCTGTCCACTGCAGCCGCGACCCAAGGGTTGTTCCGTGCATACCACCCGGCCCGCCGTGCGGCCGTGGTCGCGCCCGCGAGGATTGCGGCGTTCAGGCCGTCGATGGTCTTGGCGTTCTCCCAGCGCCGCCCGCCACCCGCGGCGTCAAGGCTGCGAATGCGCGCGAGTTTGAGCAGGCGTTTGAGGAAGGTCCGCATGGGCGCGAGAATCGCCCATTACTGCCCCTCAAGCTATTGGGAATGTTTGGGAATAGTCGGCCTTGACCCGCTAGAATTGGATGTCGCGCTGAAGTTCATTCAGAAACTTGGCGCGCGAGACCTTTGCGTTTTTTCCCAGCCGATCGGCACGATACCAGCGGATAACATTGTCGACCGGCACAACGAACACGTCGACGACCGGGAAATTGACGATGTCGGAGAGGATAAAGCCCTTTATCCCTGTGAGCTTCGCAATGAAGCCATCCTCGTTGAAAACCCGACCGGATCCCACCTGGTTGCTCGGGTTGAAGTAGACGCCCTGCCGCGTGATCGACCGGACCTCCCACTTGTTTCCCTCTGGATCGAGAAGATCGTATCCCGCTCCCTCGGATGGTGCGAGTTCCCAGCCGGGGTTCTCCCACTTCAAACGTCGCTCAATGATAAAGGAGACCCGACGACCGTCTGTCAGGTATTCGCGAATATCGTCTGTCGAGACCTTGAACGCAGCCGCCAATTCGTGCTCGTCCCACTGCATCTGAAATCGATTCTTCATGCTTCCTCCAAGTCTTGGATGAAGTGCAGAAAAGAGGATGGCGGCCCGGTTGTCTATGGCGCGGACCAGATAAGGACGGCCACGCGCCGGCTTCCGGTCCAGCGTAGGCCGTGGTAACCCTTGGTCCGTTCACTCTGGGTCGAGGCAACGCCGATGGGGCAGTCCAGGGGGGCTTCTCCGCGGTTACACCGAACAAGAGGTTTTCATGAAAAAGATCGCTTTGAATCAGTCCGAAATGAATGAACTGAGGAAACCAAACGCTGGTTCAGGCGGCTGGCAGAGCCTTCTGGAGGGTCTTCAGCGCAAGGTCAATTACCAGACCGGTGAGATCACGCTCACGGACTCCGATGTCGAAAGGATCCAACGATACGCTTTCGACTACGGAAATGGTGGCTGGGAGAGCCGTCTGATCTCAGTGTTTGGCCGGCACCTTGGGCAGACATTGGGCCGATAGCTGTCGTCAGTGCCTTTGTAGAAGCACAATGCGGTTTGTATTCGTGCCTTTGGTTCCGTTGGCGACGCCCCAGCAATTTGCCGTTTTCGTGAATTCCTGATCGTTAATCATGACGCCAATCCGCTCGAACGGAAGACCTTCAGCAGCGCGCCATACGAGCTTCTCAAGAAGAACTTTGCCGTTCCGCACCTCACCAACCTCAAATGCCACATAGCCACCGGGTCGCAGGATACGGGCTTGCTCCGCGAGAACGGATGCAACCATACTCGTCCATGCGTCTTCCGTGCGGTGCATGTCGATGGCCACGGTATCGGGGTCAATTCCAGCAAACCAGCAGCGCAGCCAGTTGTCGGCGGCATATTGGACGATGTCCAGGAACGGCGGCGAGGTAACGACCAGATCGACTGAACAATCTTCGATCTGAGGCGTGTGCCAAGCCCGCTCAGTCAGCAACCGATACCCTATGGTGTGTGGCACGCTGCCATGCCGAAGCAGGGACTTGGTTTTTTTCGCAATGATTTGAGCCACGTCACGTTCCGGTGGAGAAACGCCCAGCTTTTCATTGATTTTGAGCTGGGCTTTGATCGAGACGGCTTGATTGGGCGGCATCGAGCGGCCGGAAAAGAAGCCGGGCGAATGGCCTGATAGACGGTTGATGGCGACCATTCTGATCCAGTCCGCCACCGGATCGACCTCGGTTTCTCCGAGTGGCGCTCTTTCCGCCAACCACACTTTCAACGCCTCGAGTTTCCGGAGCGTCTTCGGGTGGTAGAAGGCGAGCAGGTCTTCGCGCTCAATCTCGCCTTTGGTCCAGTCGACCGTCTTGAGCGCTGCAACAACGTCCGTCGGCGAAATCGGAGAGAGCCGCGGGCGGGTGAGAAGCACGGACAGAGGGTTGATGTCATTGCCGAAGACGCGGCGCCCCATGAGAGCGGCCTGCACAGGAGTGGTGCCGCGTCCCATGAACGGATCGTGCACGGCATCGCCTTCACGTGTCAGTCGCGTTATGAAAAACTCTGGAAGCTGCGCTTTGAAACACGCTCGGTAAGAGATCTCGTGGATCGAATGGGACTGGCGCTGTGCAGATGTCCAAAACTCGTTCACGAAGTATTTGATACCCGCAATCTCTTCGACGGCGGTCTTTCGGCCAAATTCATCGAAGCCACAAATTCCCTCAACGAAGTCATCCGGGCTCGCGGCGTATTCCGAAATCGCAAAGAGAGGGAACTGATTCATGGGATTTTCGTCTTTGCTTTGCGTCCGCATCTACTGCATTGGATACCTTGCTTCGCTGGGCGCTAGCAAGAAGTTGGTTCGCATTTGGTTCCTGTATGCCGATGGACCATCGCGCAGCGCAGGCCGCACCTCATTGTAGCCACGGGGAACGGATCACGTTTGCCGGCTTGTTGAAGTATGCCTTCTTGGTTCCGTGGATGCCACAAGAAACTATCCCCTCCACCTCCTCATTCAACCGCAACCCCATGCTGATGAGCCCGTGCAGGGCGGCGTGGGCGTAGACGAAGGTGTCGAGGGCCTCGTTGCGTTCGCCGTCGCGCTTGGGCTGCCATGAACGGACGGGGCGGCCGCGTGTGAAGCGGGTGACGACGCGCTCGGCGGTGATCTGGCGGAAATACTCGGCGTCCAGGCGGCGAGGAAAATGGATC
>WFTU01000059.1 GCA_015485375.1 Paracoccaceae bacterium
GGCGCACAGGGTGGCGGCGGTGGCGCCGGAAACCTCGACGACGAAATCCCGTTTTAAGGTCAAACCCCGCTCCGGCGGGGTTTTTCTTTGACATTCGCGCCCTTTGGGCACGATTACGGCAATAAACTTCGGATCCGGCCTTTCAATTCGGCGGCTCCGGCTTATATGCCCGAAAACCAATTGGACCAACAGGAGAGACAATGGCCGGCGAAGAGACCCCCGACCCGAAACCCACAGGCACAATCCATCACGCCCGCTGGGAAAAACCCTTTGGTAAAATTCTCTCTCCTTTCGAGGAATTCCTTCATCGACAGACATCGGCCGGCTTGCTGCTGATGGCCATGGCCGTACTGGCGCTGGCGCTGGCGAACAGCCCTCTGGCCGAACAGTATTCCGACGTGCTCGGCACCTATATGGGCATCGTGGTCGGTGACTGGAAGCTGAAAATGTCCCTGCTGCACTGGGTCAACGACGCGCTGATGGTCATGTTCTTCTTTGTCGTCGGGCTGGAGCTGAAACGCGAGTTTCTGGTTGGCGAGTTGGCGAACCCGCGCAATGCGGTTCTGCCGATTGCAGCCGCCATCGGCGGGATGCTTGTGCCCGCACTGATCTATTTCGCCATCAATCCGGGCGGCGATGCCGCGCTTGGCTGGGGTATTCCCATGGCCACCGATATCGCCTTTGCCATCGGGGCGATGGCCCTGCTGGGCGCGCGTGCGCCCAAGGCTCTCGTGACCTTTCTGGTGGCGCTGGCCATCGTTGACGATCTGGGTGCGGTATTGGTTATCGCGATATTCTATACGGAATCTATCGCCTTCGGGCCGCTGGCGGCTGCGGCAGGCCTGTTTGCGGTGCTCGTCGGGTTCAATCTGGCCGGCATTCGCAAACCTGCCCCCTATTTCATCGTGGCTATTCTGCTCTGGTATGCCTTCCTGCAATCGGGCGTGCACTCGACGCTGGCCGGAGTTCTGGCGGCGATGACCATTCCGGCCAAGCCGAAATACGATCCCGAGCGTTTCAGCGCCCGCGTTCGCGAAATCATCGGCCGCTTCGACCGTGCCCACCAGCCGGGCAAAAGCATCATGACCAATATCGCCATGCGCACCGAAGTGCAGGCGCTGGAAAACACCGTTCACAGGGTCGAGGCCCCGCTGCAGCGGCTGGAACACACCTGGCATGTGCCCGTGGCCTTCATCATCATTCCGGTTTTTGCACTGGCCAACGCCGGTATTCCGGTGGAGCTCGGCTCCTTGTCCGCGACCTTCTCGGACCCCGTTCTGCTGGGTGTGTTTTTCGGCCTGATACTGGGCAAGTTCATCGGTATCACCGGCGCAAGCTGGCTGGTGTTGAAACTCGGGATCGCCGTGTTGCCGAAAGATACGCGCTTCACGCAAATCGCGGGCGCCTCGCTGCTGGCGGGGATCGGGTTTACCATGTCGATCTTTGTGGCGCAGCTGGCCTTCGGGGATCAGGCGGATATGCTGCTGAAGGCCAAAACCGGCATTCTGGCCGCGTCCTTCCTTGCCGGGATTACCGGATATATCTGGCTGTATCTGGCTGCCGATACCAAGAGCGCGAAATCCGGCTAGCGTCGGCGGCTATGCGGTAAATTCGGTTATCAGACCGTCGACAACGGCGACGCAGGCCTCGTGCCGGTCGGCCCCGCCCTCCAGCGCTGCACGGTAATTGGCGCGCTGGCGGTCGGCGGAGCTGCCCTCGCGGGCGATGCGGCGGATGTGCAGCAGTTCCCGCTTGCAGCCCAGCGCCTCGGCATCGGGGGAGAGGATTTCGATCAGCTCCTCCATCAGGTCGGCCATGCTGGCCATGCGGGCGTGGCCCTGATCGATCAGATGGCCGCGCGCCCCGTGGCGCTGCGCCTGCCAGCGGTTTTCCGCAATCAATGTGTTGGGATACATGCGCCAGCGCTGGTTCTGGGTGCGCAAGCGATAGAGATAAGCCATGACCGACTGGTAGACCGCCGCAATCGCGGCCGCATCATCGACCAGCGAACAGACATCGGTCACCCGCTGTTCCACCGTCGGGAATTTCGACGAGGGGCGGATGTCCCACCAGATCTTGCTGGAATCCTCGATACAGCCCGCCTTGACCATCTGGTTGACCAGACGCTGATACTCGCCGTAGGAATTGAGCTGGTCCGGCAGACCTGTGCGCGGCAAGGCGTCGAATACTGTCAGGCGATAGCTGGCAAGACCGGTGTCCTCCCCTTCCCAGAAGGGCGAGGAAGTCGAGAGTGCCAGAATATGCGGCAGGAAATAGGAGACCTGGTTCATCAGGTCAATGCGCAGGTCCTCGTCCTCGATGCCGATATGGATGTGCATGCCGCAAATCAGCAAACGGCGCACCGCCTGCCCCAGATCGTCGCGCAGCTCGTTATAACGCTCCTTG
>WFTU01000060.1 GCA_015485375.1 Paracoccaceae bacterium
TATCAGGTCTTTGTCTGTCATCTTATCGCTCCTGCACGCTCGCCAACAAAGGGTCGCGTTTTTCCCAATCGGCCTTTTCCAGCTCCGGCGTGTCGCTGACCTCCACCGGCCAGCCGACACAAAGATAGGCCACCAGCGCCCAGCTTTCCGGCACCTCCAGATCGCGCGCCATCTGCACGGGATCAAGGATGGAAACCCAGCCGACCCCCAGCCCGTGTGCCCGCGCCGCCAGCCAGAAATTCATCACCGCCGAAACCACGGAATAGCGCCGCGCCTCGGGCATCGTGCCCGCACCCAGCCCCGCGCCCTTGTCGGTGCCGTCATCGCAAAACACCGCCAGCTGCACGGGTGCGTCGCGCATACCCGAGAGCTTCAGCCCCGCATAGATCTTCGCCCGCTCGCCGGAATAGCCTGCCAGAGCCTCGGTATTCGCCGCCTCGAAATTCGCAAGGGCCTTTGCCCGCGCCGCGCCGGACTTCACCGACACAATCCGCCAGGGCTCCGACAGCCCGACCGAGGGCGCGAGCCGGATCGCTTCCAGCACGTCCTCGAGCAGTTCATCCGGCACAGGTTCATCCGGCCGGAAGTGACGCACATCGCGGCGCCAGCGCATCAGGTCGTTCAGTTGGTCACGGAATTCCGGCGGAAACTGTTTCATGGCACCAGAGGTAATGCGGTTGCGCGGGAATGTGAACAGAAAACGGCCTCCGGGTTACCCCGAAGGCCGTCAAATCCGGTAAAGGGGCGCTTATTCCGCAGCCGCTTCTTCTGTAGCTTCCTCGGCAGGTGCCGCTTCGGCTTCGGCAGCAGCCTCGGCAGCTTCGGCCAGTTTCGCGGCTTTCTCTTCGGCGCGCTCGACAGTGGCCTTGTGCGGCTTGCCTTTGTTCGGGTTGCTGCGGGTCTTGGCTTCCAGAACGCCGGCGGCTTCGAGGAAACGGGACACACGGTCGGTAACCTGTGCGCCTTCGCCCAGCCAATGCTTGACGCGATCCACGTCGATTTTCACGCGCTCCTCGGAGTCTTTCGGCAGCAGCGGGTTATAGGTGCCGATTTTCTCGATATAGCGGCCGTCGCGCGGCATGCGGGTATCGGCCACAACAACGCGATAGAAGGGACGTTTTTTGGACCCACCACGGGCCAGACGAATTTTAACAGCCATTTTGTTTCTCCTTAGGATGGCATTGAGGGGCTAGGCCCCGTCATTCTTGATTTTCTCGTGATGCCTGATGACTTCGGAAATGATGAAGTTCAGGAATTTCTTTGCAAACGCGGGATCGAGGTTGGCTTTTGCCGCCAGTTCCTCCAGCCGCGCTATCTGTTTGGCCTCTCGGGCGGGGTCCGAGGCAGGCAGGTCATGCTCCGCCTTCAGCTTGCCGACTTCCTGCGTATGCTTGAAGCGTTCGCCCAGCGTATAGATCAGGATGGAATCGAGACGGTCGATGCTCTCGCGGTGACCGGCCAGAATTTCCGCCGCTTTTTTCTGGTCGGGGGTCATTTCTTTTTCCCCAGCCCGCTAAGCCCCGAGGGCAATGCCGCGCCACCCTGCTGCCCGAAGCCCGGCTGCAATGCGTCGGCGCCCATACCCGGCGGCAGGGCCGCACCCGGACCACCGGCAGGCATTCCGCCCTTGCCCATCAGCGCGCCGAGGCCCTGACGCATCAGGCCTTTCTTGCCCATTTTGCCCATCTTCTTCATCATGTCGCCCATCTGGCGCTGCATTTTCAGAAGTTTGTTGAGGTCCGAAACCTCCATCCCCGCACCCTTGGCCACACGTTTCTTGCGGCTGGCCTGCATGATCTGCGGGTTGGCGCGCTCGCGTTTGGTCATGGACTGGATCAGCGCGATCTGGCGGGAGATAACCTTGTCGTCGATACCGGCCGCATCCATCTGTTTCTGCATCTTGCCCATGCCGGGCATCATGCCCATCAGGCCGGACATGCCGCCCATCTGCTGCATCTGTTCCAGTTGCTTGCGAAGGTCGTTCATGTTGAACTGGCCCTTCATCATGCGCTTCATCATCTTCTCGGCC
>WFTU01000061.1 GCA_015485375.1 Paracoccaceae bacterium
CGGGTCCTGACCCTAAACGCGCGAAATGCTCTGCTGCACCGGATAGGCGGCACCGAAACGCGCGCGCAGGATCATGACAAACACGATCACCGCGCCCAGCTGATGCACAATGGCAATATTCACCGGTGCGCCATACAGCACCGTGACAATCCCCAGCGTCACCTGCCCGAACAGCAGCACCGCCACCCAGTCGAAGCGCCGCCGCAGATCGGCCAGCGGGCTTTTGCGGCTGCGCCACCAGGCATAGATCCCGAGCGCGAACACCAGATAGCCCATCATACGGTGGTTGAACTGAACCAGCGCCGGATTTTCAAAGAAATTGCTCCAGAACGGCGTCTTGTCGAAGCTCTCGGACGGCAGGAACTCGCCCGCCATATCCGGCCATGTCGGGAAAGTCCGCCCCGCATCGATCCCCGCCACCAGCGCCCCCAGAAGGATCTGGAAGAACAGCGCCAGCGCCAGCGCCGTTGCCAGCCGCATCAGCACATGATCGCGCGAACGCCGCGCCTGCAACAGGTCCGCCGGCTCGCGCCTGAGCTCGAACACAAACCACGCCATGATCCCGAAAATCGTGAACGCCAGCCCCAGATGGATCGCCAGACGATAGGAGGCCACATCGACCATGCGCCCGACCAGACCGGAGGACACCATCCACCAGCCAACAGCCCCCTGCAAACCGCCGAGAACCCCGAGGCTGAACATCTTCCAGCCCCAGCCCGCGGGTATCTGTTTGCGCAGCCAGAACCACAGCATCCCGAAGGCCCAGACCAGCCCGACGGTGCGGCCCAGCAGGCGATGCCCCCATTCCCACCAGAAAATGCTCTTGAACTCCGAAAGGCTCATGCCCTTGTTCTGCAACTGGTATTCCGGCGAGGCCTGATATTTCGAGAATTCCTCCGCCCAGGCATCCGCCCCGATCGGCGGGATCGCTCCGGTCACCGGCTTCCACTCGGTAATGGACAGGCCGCTATCGGTCAGACGCGTCATGCCGCCGATGATAATCATCCCCGCAACCATGACAAAAAGGATCGCCACCCAGACCGAGATCGCCTTGCGCGCCGGTTTGCGTTTGCCCTTTTTCGGCGCCGGCGCGCCCCCGGCGCTGTCGACTTCCTCGAAAATACTGCGTGTGTTACTCATGGAACTCCCCTTCTCTCGCGGCAAAGATTACGGCGCGGCCCCATGGCCTGCAAGCCTCAATCCTGCCCCGGTCTCTTTTCCGTGAGCGCCCGCAAAACCCCGTGCAGCGTGCGCACATCCGCATCGGTCAGATCGAGGCGCGAGAACATGTTGCGCAGGTTCTCGATCATCGACCCGCGTTTGTGTTCCGGCCAGAAAAACCCGACATTGTCGAGCTTGCCTTCCAGATGCTCGGTAAACTTCTCCACCTCGATATGTGTCGCAAAACGGGTCTTGCCCATCTCGCGCACTTCCGGTTCCACATCCCGCGCCTGCCGCCGCCATTCATAGGCATTGAGCAACACCGACTGCGCCAGATTGAGCGAGGCAAAAGCCGGATTCACCGGAATGGAAATCAGCGCATTGGCCCGCACCACATCGGCGTTTTCCAGCCCCGCGCGCTCCGGCCCGAACATCACCCCGACCTTCTGCCCCGCCGCGATCATCTCGCGCGCCTCGGCCATGGCCCGTTCCGGTGTCAGCACGGTTTTCGTCAGGTCGCGCGAACGCGCCGTGGTGGCAAAAACATAGTTCAGATCGGCCAGCGCCGCCTCCGTGCTGTCCACCACCTGCACCTGATCCAGCACCCTGCCCGCGCCCGAGGCCATCGCCACCGCCTTCGGATTGGGCCAGCCGTCGCGCGGCGCCACCAGATGCATACGGTCCAGCCCGAAATTCCACATCGCCCGCGCCGCCGCCCCGATGTTCTCGCCCATCTGCGGACGCACCAGAATGAACGCCGGCGTCGGTCCCTGCCAGCCTTCGTCTTTCGCGTGATCGGTTCCCGACATTTCGCACTCCGTTTCAACCTGCGCGCCTGATACGCCGCATATGCCGCATATGCAACGGCAAGAAATTCAGTATACCGACGTATACAACTCTTTCCTTTTGCGATATTATCCCGTAAACAGCGCCCAACAATCCGAATCCAGCCACAAAGGGGACCCGCATGGCCAAGATCAAAGTAGAAAATCCGGTAGTCGAGCTAGACGGCGACGAGATGACCCGCATCATCTGGGCCTTCATCAAGGAAAAGCTGATCCTGCCCTATCTGGATATCGACCTGAAATACTACGACCTCGGCATTGAATCGCGCGACGCGACCAACGACCAGATCACCATCGACGCGGCCAACGCCATCAAGAAATACGGCGTCGGCGTCAAATGCGCCACCATCACGCCGGACGAGGCCCGCGTCGAGGAATTCGGCCTGAAAGAAATGTGGCGCTCCCCGAACGGCACCATCCGCAACATCCTCGGCGGTGTGGTCTTCCGCGCCCCGATCATCTGCAAAAACGTGCCGCGCCTTGTCCCCGGCTGGACCGACCCGATCGTCATCGGCCGCCACGCATTCGGCGACCAGTATAAAGCCACCGATTTCCTGATGCCCGGCCCCGGCCAGCTGACCATGAAATTCGTCGGCGAGGACGGCACGGTGATAGAAAAGGTCGTCTACGACGCCCCCTCCGCCGGTGTCGCCATGGGCATGTATAACCTTGACGAGTCCATCCGCGACTTCGCCCGCGCCTCCTTCAACTACGGTCTGGACAAGGGCTGGCCGGTGTATCTGTCGACCAAGAACACCATCCTGAAAGCCTATGACGGCCGCTTCAAGGATCTGTTCCAGGAGATTTTCGACACCGAGTTCGCCGACAAATTCGCCGAAAAAGGCATCACCTACGAACACCGCCTGATCGACGACATGGTGGCCTCCGCCATGAAATGGTCCGGCAAATTCGTCTGGGCCTGTAAAAACTACGACGGCGACGTGCAGTCGGATACGGTTGCACAGGGCTTCGGCTCGCTCGGCCTGATGACCTCCATCCTGATGACGCCGGACGGCAAAACCGTCGAGGCCGAAGCCGCCCACGGCACCGTCACCCGCCACTACCGCCAGCACCAGAAGGGCGAGGCCACCTCGACCAACTCCATCGCCTCGATCTTCGCCTGGACCGGCGGCCTGAAACACCGCGCCAAACTGGACGAGAATATCGCGCTGGCGGCCTTTGCCGAAACGCTGGAGCGCGTGGTGGTCGATACCGTGGAAAGCGGCTTCATGACCAAGGACCTCGCCCTGCTTGTCGGGCCGGACCAGAAGTGGCTAACCACCGAGGGCTTCCTCGAAAAGATCGACGAGAACCTGAAAAAAGAACTGGCCTGATCCTCCTCCCCTGGACTACGGTCAAAGGGCGTCCCGCACGGGGCGCCCTTTTTACGTCGGAGGCCCCCCATGCCCGTACAATATATCTACCTGTTTTTCGCCATCGTCTCCGAGGTCATCGGCACCACCGCCATGCAGGCCTCGGCGCAGTTCACCCGCCTCTGGCCCTCGGTGCTGATGGTTGTCGCTTACGGCGGGTCGTTCTATTTCATGGCAATGGCCCTGAAATACATGCCGGTCGCCATCGTCTATGCGATCTGGTCCGGCCTCGGCATTGTGTTCATCGGCCTGATCGGATGGATCTGGTTCAAACAATCGATCGATCCGGCCGGAATTATCGGTGTTTCGCTGATTATCGCCGGAGTGGTCGTAATCCAGCTATTCTCCGACAGCGCCTCGCACTAGGGTCAGGACCCGTCAACAATCACCAAATCCCGCTCGGAATTTTCCAGCGCGAGCGGCAGGATCGCGCGGTATTCTTCCGAGTCATAAAACCGCCGCGCCGTTTCACGGTCGGGAAACTCGATCACCACATGCCGGTCCGGCCCGCTGCCCTCGACCTGCTCGAAGGCCCCCGCCTTGACCAGAAACCGCCCGCCGAACTTCTCGGCCAGCGCCGGAGTCTGCGCAGCGTAAGCCTTGTAGCCCTCGGGATTGGTCACCTCGATCCGCGCGATGATATAGGCCGCCATCAGACCCCCTCTACGAAAGTATATTCCCGCTCGGCCGCCGGCAGCCCGTAGGACAACGCCTCCTGATATTCCGGCGAGTGATAGAATGCCTTGGCCGTATCCATATCCTTGAAGCGGATAATCACATTGCGCGCGCGCCCCTTGCCCTCCATGTGGACACATTCGCCCCCGCGGGCCAGAAACTCGCCGCCGTATTTCAGCACCGCCGGCCCCGCCAGTTCCGCGTATTTCGCGTATTCCTCGGGGTTCGTCACATCAATATGGACCATCGCATAAACAGCCATTCAAGCCTCCAACAGTTTTTCCACGGCCGCGATCGCCGCATCCGCATTTTCCGCACTCGCACCACCGCCCTGCGCCATATCCGGACGGCCACCGCCGCCCTTGCCGCCAAGCGCCTCTGCCGCCGTGCGCACGATATCCACGGCCGAGACCGTGTCGGTCAGATCATCGGTAACCCCCGCCGCAATCGCCGCACGATCACCGGTATCGGCAATCAGCAGAACCACACCGGAGCCGATCCGGCTTTTGTGTTCGTCGATAAAACCGCGCAAATCCTTGCCGGAAACACCGGTGAGTGTCTGCGCCAGGAACGGCTTGCCTCCGACTTCCTTGACGGCAACCTGCGCCTGACCGGATCCGGCCATGGCCAGCTGCTTGCGAAAGTTCGCCAGTTCGTTCTGCAACTGCTTGCGTTCGTCCATCAGCGCCCTGATACGTTCCGGCAACTGCTCCGGCGTGGTTTTCATCACCGCCGCCGCCGCATTGAGTGCCGCTTCTTCCTCGGCAATCCGGTCCAGCGCCCCCTTGCCGGTCAGCGCCTCGATCCGCCGCACACCGCTGGCCGAGGCCCCTTCGGACACCAGCTTGAACAGGCCGATCTCGCCGAGCCGCGTCACATGCGTGCCACCGCAAAGCTCCAGCGAATAGGTGTTCTTGTCGATCCCCTTGCCGCTGCCATGCAACTCGCCCATGGAAACCACGCGCACCTCGTCGCCGTATTTCTCGCCAAACAACGCCTGCGCGCCCATTTCGCGCGCCTCGTCCGGCGTCATGATGCGCGTTTCCACCGGCCCGTTCTGGCGGATATAGGCGTTCACCTCGGCCTCGACCGCCGCCAGTTCCGCATCCGTCATCGCCTTCTGGTGGCTGAAGTCAAAACGCAAACGGTTCTCCGCATTCAGCGAGCCGCGCTGCGCCACATGATCGCCCAGCACATTGCGCAACGCCTCGTTCAGCAGATGCGTCGCCGAGTGGTTCGCCCGAATGGCCGTGCGCCGCTCGTGATCGACCTTCAGCTCCGCCGCCTCGCCAACCGAGACCGTGCCTTCCAGCACCTCGGCCACATGCACGAATACACCGGCCTTTTTCTTGACATCCAGCACCTTCACCTTGGCCCCCTCCGTCAGCAACAGGCCGGAATCCCCGACCTGCCCGCCGGACTCGGCATAAAACGGTGTCTGGTTCAGCGCGATCTGCACAGTTTCACCCGCCTTGGCGCTTCCGACTTCCTTGCCATCGCGCACCAGCGCCAAAATCTGCCCCTCGGCCTCCTCGTCGTCATAGCCGATAAACTCGGTGACCCCGTGCTTGTCGGCCACATCGAACCAGACGGTTTCATCCGCCGCCTCGCCCGAACCGGCCCAGGCCGCCCGCGCCTTGGCCTTCTGTTCCTCCATCGCCGCATCGAACCCTTCGGTATCGACCGCACGCCCCTTCTCGCGCAGCGCATCCTGCGTCAGATCGATCGGGAAGCCATAGGTATCATAGAGCTTGAACGCGGTTTTCCCCGGCAGTTCCGCCCCTTCGGGCAAATCGGCCAGTTCATCCTCCAGCAGCTTCAACCCGCGATCGAGCGTGGTCCGAAAACGGTTTTCCTCCAGCTCCAGCGTCTCCTCGATGGTGGCCTGCGCCTGCCCGAGTTCCGGAAACGCCTGCCCCATCTGCGCCACCAGTGCGGGCACCAGCTTGTGCATCACCGGATCCTGCGCGCCGAGCAGATGCGCATGGCGCATGGCGCGGCGCATGATGCGGCGCAGGACATAGCCCCGCCCCTCGTTGCTCGGCAGAACCCCGTCGGCAATCAGGAAGGAGGTCGAGCGCAAATGGTCCGCGATCACCCGCAAATGCACATTCCCCTCGCCATCGGGATCGGAGTTGGTGGCATGCGCCGCCGCCTCGATCAGATCGCGCATCAGGTCGGTGTCGTAGTTATCATGCTTGCCCTGCAAAACCGCCCCGATCCGTTCCAGCCCCATGCCGGTGTCGATCGAGGGCTTCGGCAGGTTCAGGCGATCACCGTTTTCCTGCTGGTCATACTGCATGAACACGAGGTTCCAGATCTCGATAAACCGGTCCCCGTCCTCGTCCTTGGAACCCGGAGGGCCGCCCCAGACATGCTCGCCATGGTCAAAGAAAATCTCCGAACACGGACCACACGGCCCCGTCGCGCCCATGGACCAGAAGTTGTCATCCGTCGCGATGCGAATGATGCGGTCGTCCGGCAGGCCGGCATATTTTTTCCAGATATCCGCCGCCTCGTCATCGGTATGGTAAACCGTCACCAGCAGCTTGTCTTTCGGCAGGCCGTAAACCTTGGTCAGCAGGTCCCAGGCATAGGGAATCGCCTGTTCCTTGAAATAATCTCCAAAGGAGAAATTCCCCATCATCTCGAAAAACGTGTGATGGCGCGCGGTATAGCCGACGTTATCCAGATCGTTGTGCTTGCCACCGGCGCGCACACATTTCTGGCTGGTCGTCGCGCGGGTATAGTCGCGCGTTTCCAGTCCGGTAAAGACGTTCTTGAACTGCACCATACCGGCATTGGTAAACATCAGCGTCGGATCGTTCCGCGGCACCAGAGAGGAGCTTTCGACAATCCGGTGATCGTTTTCCTCGAAATAGTCCAGAAACGTGCTGCGGATTTCGTTCAGAGAGGCCATATCGTTATTCCCGTTCCCGCGCGCAGGGCGCAAAATGCAAAGTCCGAAACGGTGTATCGCGCCCTTGCCTGACTGTCCACAGGGCAGGCACAAAAACGGGCCGCCTGCGCAAACAGACGGCCCGCGAATTTCCAGCCGGACAGATCAGTCCTCGACGACATCATCGGTGATTGGCGTCCCTTCAAAATCCAGCCCGTGCGCCGCACGGATCTTGTCCTCGATCTCCAGCGCCATATCCGGATGGTCTTTCAGATAGACCTTGGCGTTCTCGCGCCCCTGCCCGATCCGCTCGTCCCCGTAGGAAAACCACGAACCGGCCTTGTCGACGATCCCCGCCTTGACCCCGAGGTCGAGCAGCTCGCCAACCTTGGAAATCCCCTCGCCATACATGATGTCGAATTCCACCTGCTTGAACGGCGGCGAGACCTTGTTCTTCACGACCTTCACGCGGGTCGCATTGCCCACAACCTCGTCCCGATCCTTCAGCGCCCCGATCCGGCGGATATCCAGCCGCACGGAGGCATAGAATTTCAGCGCATTACCGCCCGAGGTCGTCTCCGGCGAGCCGAACATAACCCCGATTTTCATGCGGATCTGGTTGATGAAAATCACCATGCAGTTGGAACGGCTGATCGCGCCGGTCAGCTTGCGCATCGCCTGACTCATCAGCCGTGCCTGCGCGCCAACCTGATGGTCACCCATGTCGCCTTCCAGTTCCGATTTCGGCGTCAGCGCCGCGACCGAATCCACAACCACAACCGACACCGCACCGGAGCGCACCAGCGTCTCGGTAATTTCCAGCGCCTGCTCGCCCGCATCGGGCTGCGAGATCAGCAATTCGTCCAGATCGACGCCCAGTTTCCTGGCATACTGCGGATCGAGCGCGTGTTCCGCATCGACAAAGGCGCAAATGCCACCCTTTTTCTGTGCCTCGGCCACCACATGCAGCGCCAGCGTTGTTTTGCCCGAGCTTTCCGGCCCGTAAACCTCGACAATCCGGCCCTGCGGCAGCCCGCCGATGCCCAGCGCGATATCCAGCCCGATGGAACCGGTCGAGGTCGCCTCGATGTCCATCACCGGATTGTCCTGCCCCAGCCGCATGACCGAGCCTTTGCCGAAACTCCGCTCGATCTGGCTCAGGGCCGATTCCAGCGCTTTTTCCTTGTCCATATTCCGTCTTTCGCTCAGATCCAGAAGGGTACTAGCCATTTTCGCTTTCCTTATTTCATATCCTGCTATGTTCGGCAATCACTGCTGATGTTCGCCTCTTGTTCTTTTCGCACCATGCGATCAAAACGAGAACATTGCAACTAAAATTTTCGATTTTTCCATCTTTCCCCGCTTTTGGTTAGCATTTAGTAAAGAGGCAGAAACAATGCGGCGGACCCCATGCTGATCTCGATCGAGAAGAAAATCGCCTTTCTGGCCATGACCAAAGCCGCCTCCACCAGTATCGAGATGGCCCTCGCGCCCCATTGCGACATCGCCTACTACGGCAATTCGCGGGTCAAACACATCTCCTATCGTCGTTACAGCCGGTTCGTCGCGCCCTATCTGGCCAGCCTCGGCTACAAGGATATCGAAACAACCTGCCTGATCCGCGAGCCCGTCGACTGGCTGTTCAGCTGGTATCGTTACCGCTCGCGACCGGAGATAGCAGGCAAACCGCAATGCACCGAAGGTTTGAGTTTTGACGAGTTCGCCAGCCTCTATCTGTCAGGTAGTCCTATGACCAAGGGTGTCGGGCGTCCCTCGAAATTCGTCGCGGACAAGGATGGCACCCCCTCCATCACGCATATTTTCAAATACGAGAACATACCTGCATTCCAAAAATTCATCGAAGGGCGCATTGGCGAAGCACTTCACTTTGACCGCCTGAACGAATCCCCGACCCGGGATTTTGCGGTTTCGCCGGAAACCCGTTCCCGTCTGACGGATTTTTTCGCCCCCGAATACGAAATCTACGAATCCGCCCGCTAGGCATCGATCTGTTCCTTCACCTTCTGTGTCAGTTCCACCAGCGAGAACGGCTTGGCCAGAAACGCCGCATTCGGAATATCCGGCTGCCCGTTCCTGAACGCGTCTTCGGCATAGCCGGACACGAATACCACCTTGGTTTCCGGCGTCTCCCGCATCGCTTCGCGCACCCAGGTCGGCCCGTCCTTGCCCGGCATCACCACGTCCGAAACATAGACATCAAACCGCGCGCCCTTGTCCGACAGTATTTCCAGAGCCTCCTCGCCCGAGGCCGCCTCGGTCACCGTATAGCCACGCAGCTTCAGCGCCCGCGCGGCGAAGGAGCGCACCGGAGCCTCATCCTCCACCAGCAGCACCCGTCCGCGCCCTGTCAGGTCGTTCGTTTTCGGCGCGGCCGGAACCTCGACCACCTCGTCCGGTTCCTCGTTGACCGGCAAATAGATGGAAAAACACGTCCCTGCTCCGACTTCGCTGTCAACAAACACAAAGCCGCCGGTCTGCTTGACGATGCCATAGACCGTTGACAGGCCCAGCCC
>WFTU01000062.1 GCA_015485375.1 Paracoccaceae bacterium
AATCGAAGTCGATGCCTCGCTGACCTATTCGGGGCGCGAGTTGCTGAAATCCCTCGATTTCGAACAGATGTCCCGGCAGAGATGGCCGAGGCGAAACGCATGATCGCGCGGATTGCCCTGCCGGTGAAACCGCTGGCCTCGCGCCGCACGGCGCCCTCGGCGCGCGGGCGGATTGCCGACTGGCGCGGCACGATGCGCAAGGCCATGCGCTCGGGCGGGGAAATCCGCGCCCTGTCGATTCAGGAACGCAAAACCCGCTGGCCCAATCTGGTGGCGCTGTGCGATATTAGCGGCTCCATGTCCGCCTATTCCCGCGCGGTGCTGCATTTCCTGCACGCGGCCAGCAATGCGAAAGGGGCGGGTTGGGCGCAGGTGCATTCCTTTACCTTCGGCACGCGCCTCACCAATATCACGCGTCACCTGAAACAACGCGACGTGGACGCGGCGCTGGCCTCTGCCGGGGCCGAGGCGCAGGACTGGGAGGGCGGCACGCGGATCGGCGAATGCCTGCACGCCTTCAACCGCGACTGGTCGCGCCGCGTGCTGGGTCAGGGGGCAGTGGTGCTGCTGATCACCGACGGACTGGATCGCGACGACCCCGACCGTCTGGCGGCGGAGATGCAGCGGTTGCAGCTTTCGGCGCGAAAGGTGATCTGGCTGAACCCGCTGCTGCGCTGGGACGGCTTTGCGCCGAAGGCACGTGGCATTCGCGAGATCCTGCCGCGTGTGGACAGTTTCCGCGCAGGGCATAATATAGCCTCGCTGGAGGCTTTGGCCGACGCGCTGGCACGCCCCGACGATGCGGGCGAAAAGGCGCGCCTTATGGCGATGATGGGGGTGGAGTGATGGCAGGTTACGATCAGATTGTGGAACAGGCGCTGGAATGGGTCGCGGCGGGCAAGGGCGCGGTGCTGGCGACGGTGGTGCAGACATGGGGCTCGGCCCCGCGCGGCGTCGGTTCGCAACTGGCGATCAGCGGCGAAACCGAACTGGCCGGCTCGGTCTCCGGCGGCTGTGTCGAGGGCGCGGTGGTCGAGGAAGCGATGGAGGCCTTGCAGGACGGCCAGCCACGCATTCTGGAATACGGTGTGACCAACGAGGAGGCCTTTGCCGTCGGCCTCGCCTGTGGCGGCACAATCCGCGTCATGGTGGAGCCGGTGGGTGTCGGGCGCGGGCCTTCGGTGGAGCTGCTGGAGCAACTGGCGGCGGCTCGCAAGGCGCCGCAGGCGGTGGCCTATGTGGTCGATACCGCCAACTGGTCGCGTCGTGTGGTTTTGGCAGAGGATGCGTCGGAATACGGTGACCGTTTTGTGTCGGACAAGTCGGGGTTCGAGGGCGAGACCTTCGTCAACATCCACAACCCGCCCCTGCGGATGATGGTGGTCGGCGCGGTGCATATCGCGCAGCCGCTGGTGCAGATGGCGCGGCTGGCGGGCTATGATCCCGTGGTGATCGACCCGCGCGCCGCCTTTGCCAGCGAGTCGCGGTTTCCGCACGAGCGGCTGGTGCATGACTGGCCGGACGAGGCCTTGCAGGCCGAGGGGCTGGATGCGCGTTGCGCGGTGGTGACCTTGAGCCACGATCCGAAAATTGACGATCCGGCCATTCGGGTGGCGTTGAAATCGGATGTGTTCTACCTCGGTTGTCTCGGTTCCAGCCGCACCCATGCGAAACGGGTGGCGCGGCTGCAGGAAGCGGGGTTTTCGGTGGGGGAAATCGCGAAAATCCACGCGCCGGTGGGGGCGGATATCGGAGCGAAGACTCCGGCGGAGATCGCGGTATCTATCATGGCCGAGATCACCGAGCGGCTGCGGCGGCCGGAGACGCGGCGATGAGGTTCGGGCCGGTTCCGCTGGATCAGGCGGCGGGTGCGATCCTCGCCTATTCGCTGAAAGCGGGCGATCTGCGGTTGAAAAAGGGTCTGCGGCTGGGACCGGAGGACATCGCGGCCTTGCGCGCGGCGGGGTTTGACGAGGTCACCGTCGCGCGGCTGGAGGCACCGGACATGCCCGAGGACGAAGCGGCGGAGGCGCTGGCCAAGGCATTGGTGCCGGATGCAGCCGCGGCGGCCCTGCGCCTTGGCGCGGGTTTTGCCGGTCGGGTGAATATCCATGCGGATGCGGCGGGTCTGGTGCTGCTCGACGTGGCGGCAATCGGGCGGTTCAACACTGTCGATCCGGCGATCACCGTGGCGACCCTGCCGGACAACAAACGGG
>WFTU01000063.1 GCA_015485375.1 Paracoccaceae bacterium
CGGTGATATGCGCCAGCGCGTGCAACCCGCCCGCACGATAAGCCGCGAGACCGGAACGCACATAGAGTTTCGTCGGTGCCAGCAAGGCTTCCCCCAGCGACCCGTCACCAAAGGGCGAGGCGGAGGCCCAGTCCAGCCCCGAGGCCTCGACAATCTTGCGCACCAGCGAGTAACCGTTGGAATGTACGCCGTTTGAGGCCAGCCCCAGCAGCACATCGCCCTCGGCAACACCACTTGGCAGCATTGCGCCGCGCTCCATGGCTCCGACAGAAAAACCGGCGAGGTCGAAATCGCCCTTGGCATACATGCCCGGCATTTCCGCCGTTTCCCCGCCCACAAGCGCGGAGTTGGACAGACGGCAGCCCTCGGCAATGCCCTCGACGACCTGCGCGGCCTCGGCAATATCCAGCTTGCCGGTGGCGAAATAGTCGAGGAAGAACAGCGGCTCGGCGCCCTGACAGACCAGATCGTTGACGCACATGGCGACCAGATCGATACCGACGGTGGACAGGATGCCGGTATCAATGGCGATCCGCAGTTTGGTGCCGACGCCATCCGTGGCCGCCACCAGAACGGGGTCGTTGTATCCCGCCGCTTTCAGGTCGAACATCGCCCCGAACCCGCCGAGACCATCCATCACGCCGGCGCGCTTGGTGCTGGCTGCTGCCGGTTTGATCCGCTCGACAAGGGCGTTTCCCGCATCAATATCGACGCCGGCATCGGCATAGGTGAGACCATCGGGGCGATCGGACATGGCAGGCTCCTGCGCAAGGGGAATTTGCGCCTGCTTTAGCGCAGCCCTGCCCAAAAGGAAACCCACTTGACCCCCGTTTTGCTTGCGTCTATGCAAGCCGGAGGCGGGCCTGTAGCTCAGTTGGTTAGAGCAGAGCGCTCATAACGCTTTTGTCGCAGGTTCGAGTCCTGCCGGGCCTACCAATCCTGCCGCTTTCCCTTTTGACGTGAGGTTAAAACCGCCGGCGAGCCGGTTTTTGCTTCCATCTGCCGAAACTTGGGTGTTTCCTTGGGGAAACCGCAACGGAGGAAAACCGATGGATCTGGGAATTACCGACAAAGTCCGCCCGCTGGTCGCCGCTGTGCGCGACATGGTGGAAAACGAGATCATGCCGCTGGACGAGGAATTTTTCGCCGAAGTCGGCAAAACCGGCGACCGGTTCGAATACACACCGCGCATGACCGAAATCCTCGAAGGGTTGAAGGCCGAGGCGCGGGCGCGCGGGTTGTGGAATTTCTGGCTGACCGAAAGTGACAAGGGCTACGGGTTGTCCACCGTCGAATATGCCTATCTGGCCGAGGAAATGGGCAAGACGCGGTTGGGGGCCGAGGTGTTCAATTGTTCCGCGCCCGACACCGGAAATATGGAAGTTCTGGAACGCTATGGCACCAAAGCACATAAAGAACGCTGGCTAACCCCGTTGCTTAACGGGGAAATCCGTTCGGCCTATCTGATGACAGAACCGGATGTGGCCTCCTCGGATGCCACCAATGTTTCCATGTCCTGTGTGCGCGACGGCGATGAATATGTGCTGAATGGCGAGAAATGGTGGTCCTCCGGCGCGGGCGATCCGCGCTGCAAGATCTATATCGTCATGGTGAAAACCGGCGGCGAGGATGACCACAAGCACAAACGCCACTCGATGGTGCTGGTGCCTGCGGATACCGGGGGTGTCGAGGTTCTGCGCGCAATGGAGGTGTACGGTCATGACGACGCGCCACACGGGCACATGCACATCAAATTCACTAACGTGCGCATTCCGGTCGAAAACCTGCTGCTTGGCGAGGGGCGCGGCTTTGAGATCGCGCAAGGTCGCCTCGGGCCGGGGCGCATCCATCATTGTATGCGCGCCATTGGCCATGCGGAATCGGCGCTGACCCTTATGTGCCGCCGCTCGCTGGAACGCGAGGCTTTCGGCAAGAAACTGGCGCAGCTTGGTGCGAATTACGACATCATCGCCGAATGCCGGATGGATATCGAGCAGGCCCGCCTGTTGTGTCTCAAAGCCGCGTGGATGATGGATCAGGGCGATGCCCGCGCCGCCGCCCCGTGGATCAGCCAGATCAAGGTTGTCGCCCCGCGCGTCGCGCTCAAGGTCGTGGACGAGGCGGTGCAGATGTTCGGCGGGCAGGGGATTTCGCAGGACACCCCGCTGGCCGCCAGCTGGACCCATGTGCGCACACTGCGCCTCGCCGACGGGCCCGACGCGGTGCATCGTCGGCAGGTGGCGCGTACCGAGTTGCGCAAATACACCAACGAGCGGATTTGACATGCTGGACCTGAAAGCGGTTGAAACTTGCCTTTCCGACAGGATCGACGGTTTTTCCGGACCCGTCAGTGCCGAAAAAACCGCTACCGGCCAGTCGAACCCGACTTTCATCCTGTCTTCACCTTCGGGCAAGTATGTTCTGCGCCGCAAGCCCGAAGGGACGTTGCTCAAATCCGCCCACGCGGTCGACCGCGAGTTCCGCGTGATGTCGGCCCTGAAGGACAGCGCCGTGCCGGTGCCGGAGACCTATTTCCTCTGCGATGACGATGCGGTGCTTGGCACGATGTTTTTCGTGATGTCCTTCGTCGAGGGGCACAGCTATACCGACCCGCGCCTGCCGGATTGTTCCGTCGAACAGCGCGCGCGGATTTATGATTCGATGAACGCGGGTCTCGCCGCCCTGCATTCCGTCGATGTAGATGCGGTCGGCCTGTCGGATTACGGCCCGCCCGGGAATTACTTCGCCCGCCAGATATCGCGCTGGACGAAACAGTATCGCGCCAGCGAGACGGAAACGCTGCCCGACATGGATGCCCTGATCGCGTGGCTCGAACTAAACATCCCGCCTGACACGGAAAAACCGGGGCTGGTTCATGGCGACTGGCGCATCGACAATCTTCTGTTTGACGATAGCGGGAGCCTTGTCGCGGTTCTCGACTGGGAACTGTCCACGCTCGGCAATCCGCTGGCCGACCTCGGCGCGCAACTGATGCAATGGTCCATGCCCGTAGGGCCCGAGGGACGGGGGCTCTACGGGGTCGATCGCAAAGCCTTGGGTATTCCCGAAGACGAGGCCTACATTGCCCTATACGCGAAGCGCGCCGGTTTGGCCGACACACCCGAAATGATGTTCCCCGTCGCCTTCAGCTTTTTCCGCATGGCGGCCATTCTGCAGGGTGTGAAAAAACGCGCACTCGACGGAAATGCTTCGAACAAGGAGCAGGGACTGCGGCTCGGGTCCTTCGTCGGATTGTTCGCCCGTAAAGGACTTGATGTACTCAACGCGGGATCGTAAGCACCGCTTTCAACCCGCCCAGCGTTTCGCTCGCGCCCAGCGTCAGGCTTCCACCGTGGTTGCGGGCAATATCGGCCGCGATCGCCAGACCGAGTCCGACACCGTCATTCGCATCGTGATTTCGGGCGGGATCCAGACGAACAAAAGGTTTCATGGCTTCCTCCCGATCGCTTTCGGCAATGCCAGGCCCGTCATCCTCGATCACGATGGACAAGGCCTTGTCGTCAAGGCGGACCTCCATCCGCACATTTTTCGCATGGCGAAAAGCATTGCCCAGCAAATTGTTTATCGCACGCGTGACAGAATCCGGACGCAAAACAATGTCCTGCTGCCGGCTTTCCGAAACGAAGGCGTATGCAAGGTTCTCCCCGTTTCGGGTGTTGTCGGAGGCGATGTCGCTGAAAAAGCTATCGGCATTGACTATTTTAGCCTCTTCCAGTGCGGCACCGCGTGCAAAGTCCAGAAAACCGTCGAGCATCTTTTCCATATCGGCCACATCTTTTGAAATGTGGCGGACTTCCTCGCTGTCATCAAGCATGGCCAGAGAGAGTTTCATTCTGGTCAGCGGTGTGCGCATATCGTGGCTCACCCCCGAAAGCATATTGGTGCGCTGCTCAATCTGGCGCTCGATTCTGGCGCGCATGGCAAGGAAGGAATATCCGGCACTGCGAACCTCGTTCGCGCCGCGCGGGGCGTAGTCGACGCTTTGCCCTTTGCCGAAGGCCTCCGAGGCTTTTGCCAGTTCGCGAATGGGGCGGATCTGGTTGCGAAGGAACAGGATGGAAATTACGGTTAACAAAATCGATACAAGAACCATCAATACCAGCAACTGGTGCGGGTTGGTGGCGCTGACCCGCGCGCGCGGAATACTCGCCGTAATTACCCCTTTGGTCGTTTGCATCCGCAACAGCACCCTTTCGGGGTCCGAAGTCAGGTCGATGGAGACCGGCCTGTCCAGACCACGCAGCAGCGTATTGATAATCGATTTGCCCGAGACATCGTAAAAGTACCGCTGCACATATGGCGAAACAGATTCGTCTTTTCGCAAGTCCAGTCGCATATCGAAAGGGCGGGCAAAGGTGAACAGGGTCAGGCGCGCCTTGTTCTGGTCGTCAATGCTCTCGATCAGGTCGGCGGCATAGTCCAGCTCCAGCGCAACGGCATGTGTCATTTGCTTCGTTACCTGCGCAAAATGGCGCTGGATGAAGACGAGCCCGATCACCAGCTGCAATATCACAACCGGAAACAGCAGGATCATCAGCGAACGGCCGAAGAGGCTGCGGGGCATATAGGACTTGAGCCAGGTAAAGTTCATAGCCTAAACAGGGTTACGCGGCCGTCGCTGCGCTGGCAAGGGAGAAGCCGTTGAAATCGCCTTTCAATACTGATCACCACCCGACGGTTGGCGAGGTGGAAACCCTCGCCGAAGGGCTTCAGGTTGTTACTGCCCCGAATGCCGGTCCCATGACGTTTACCGGCACACGCAGCTATATTCTCGGCGAGTCCGAGGCGGCTGTGATTGATCCCGGCCCCGATGATCCTGCACATCTGGCGGCGCTGGAACGCGCGCTGGATGGGCGCACTGTCAGCCATATTCTCGTGACCCACTCACACGTTGATCATTCACCACTAGCCGCGCGTCTGGGCGCGCGTTTCGACGCACCGGTTTACGGGTTCGGCGCTGCGGATGCCGCACGTGCGTGGCTTATGGAAAAACTCGCACAGTCTGCCGATCTCGGCGGAGGCGAAGGGATCGACAACAGTTTCCGCCCCGACATCCTGCTTGCTGACGGAGAGAGGATCGCCGGAAACGGCTGGAGCCTCGAGGCCATCCACACCCCGGGCCATCTGTCCAACCACCTGTGTTTTGCGTGGGCAGGGCAGGGCAGCCTGTTCTCGGGGGATCATGTTATGGGTTGGGCCTCGACGCTGATCTCTCCACCGGACGGGGATTTGACAGCATTCATGGAAAGTCTGCGCAAGCTGCAGAACCGTAGCGAGGACACCTACTATTGCGGTCATGGCGCGCCCCTTCGGGAGGCGCAGACGATGGTCGAGTATCTTCTGGCGCACCGGTTCGGGCGAGAGGAGCAGATACGGGGGTATCTCGCCGAGGCCCCGCGCGACGTGCGCGAACTGACCGCGATCATGTATAGTGACGTTGATCCGCGACTGCATGGCGCCGCCTCACGCAACGTGCTGGCACACCTGATCGACCTTTATGCCCGCGGTCTGGTGACGGTGGATGGAGAATTCAGCGCAACGGCCCGGTTCTTCGCAGCCTAGAGAGAGCCGACAATGTCGGTCGCGCGGCCGGTCTGGCGGGTCGCATCAAACACGGCGTTCCAGTCCACATCGGCATCAGTCGTGGCCTCCAGAACATCGCGCAGGTGCTTCCCGTCCCGCAGGGCGGAATGCACGGCCTGCTTGACCTTTTCCTGTGCTTCAGGTCGCGGCATATGTTCGGCGAGGGCAAAACTGGCGGCCTCGGCAAATATGGTGCCGGATGTGGCGGCGATATTCGAAAGCATGCGCCCGGGGTTTGGTTGCAGGTTTCCGGCAAGCGTGATTGCGTGTTGCAATGCCACTCCGGTTGCGATGCAGATTTGCGGCAGGACCAGCCATTCCTGTGCCCAGGCGGTCCCGTCACGCTGCTGGGCGTGAATTTGCGACTGGTGAATCTGGCCGACGATACCGGCGGTAAACCTGCCCATTGTCACCAGCGTTTCGGCCGCCACCGGATTGGATTTCTGCGGCATGGTCGAGGACCCGCCGCCTTTTCCCGTGTCGATCTCGGCCACCTCGCTTTGAGACAGCAGGATAACATCCTGCCCGATCTTGCCCAGACTGCCCGCGATCAGGGACAGCAGCGCGGCAAGCTCTCCGATGCTGTCACGCGCCGTATGCCACGGGCCTTCGGCAACGCCCAGCTTCAACGCTTCGGCCAGCGCCCGTTCGGTTTCACCGGCTTTGCCGCCCAGTGCGGAAGCCGTGCCCGACGCACCGGACAGGCTGACGACAAGCAGACGGCCGCGTAACCGGGCAAGCCGTTCCCGATGCCGACGCAGCGGCAATACCCAACCTGCGACCACCGCGCCGAAAGTTGTCGGCGTCGCAATCTGCGAGCGGGTCCGTGCAGCCATAACCACATCCCGGGTTTCTCTGGCAAGACCGGTCAGCGCCCCCTCCAGCGACTCCAGCCGCTTTTCGACAAGCGTCACGAACTGGCGCAACCGCAGAACCAGCGCGGTGTCCATAATATCCTGGGATGTCGCCCCCCAATGCACATACTGCGCATGTTCGGGTGCCTCCATAGCCTTGCGGAATGCCTCCACCAGCGCCGGAACAGGCACGCCGTCCCGTGCCATTCCGTCAGCCAGCGCGGCGGGGTCGATCTGCACCTCCATCGAGCTTCGCTGGATGAAGAAGGCCGAATCCTCGGGGATAACACCCAGTTCGCCCTGAACTTTGGCCAGCATGCCCTCGACCAGCAACATTGCCCGCACCTCGGCGCTGTCGGAAAACAGGGCAGAGGTCTCGGGGTCGCCGTAGAGTTTGCGGAAAATCGCGCTGTCGAATGGGGAAAAACTCATGGATCAGGTCCTCAATGGAACTTGCAGTATGTCGCGCGCCTGCTGCCAGGTGGCCACGGGGCGTTCGTATTGCTCGCAAATATCGGCGGCCCGCCGTACCAGCGCCGCATTTGAAGGGGCGAGGGTGGTGCGATCAAGGCGCATGTTGTCCTCCAACCCTGTGCGGGTATGGCCTCCCGCCGCGATACACCATTCGTTAACGATCACCTGTCCGGCTCCGACACCGGCCGCGCACCACTGTGCGTCGGGCACCAGACGGTTCAGGGTTTCGATATAGAAATCGAACACCTGTTTATCGACCGGCATGGCATTTTTCACACCCATGACAAACTGCACATAAAGCGGCCCGTTGATGCGCCCGTCGCGCGCCATTGCGGCCGCCTGAAAGATGTGCGAAAGGTCGAATGCCTCGATCTCCGGTTTCACATCGTATTTTATCATTTCGCTCGCCAGCCATTCCACAAGGTCCGGCGGGTTCTCGTAAACTCGCGTCGGAAAGTTGTTGGACCCGACTGAAAGCGAGGCCATGTCGGGGCGCAGGGGTAGCATCCCGCCACGCTCCGCACCGGCCCCCGAGCGTCCTCCGGTGGACATCTGCATGATCATGCCCGGGCAGTGTTTACGGATTTCCTCTTGCAGGCGCGCGAATTTTTCGGGGTCGGACGAGGGCGTTTCGTCCTCGTTACGCACATGGCAATGGGCAATGCTGGCGCCGGCCTCGAAGGCCTCTTGCGTGCTTTCGACCTGTTCGGAAATACTGATCGGCACCGCAGGATTGTTTTCCTTACGCGGAACCGAGCCGGTGATGGCAACGCAGATAATGCAGGGATTGGTCATGTCGAACCTTCGGCAAGTGTATCCAGAATACGCCCCAGTGTTTCGGGGCAGGCAAAAAACGGCGAGTGGCCGCAATCCAGCCGGATGATATCCGATTCCGCCCAGTCCCGAACCATTTTTTCCTGCTCTTCGGGCGGAATTGTGTGATCGTCCTGACACAGAATGTAGCTGCGCGGAACTTCGGCGTGGTTTTCACCCAATGAAACCCTTGTGCGCTGGGGCAGAACGGATTCGGCACACAGACGGGGCAGTGCGTAGACAATCAGGTATTCGGGGCAGTCGTGATAGAACACGCTGCCGGCACGCGCCGGGTCGGCCGTGTAGCTCATCCTGTCCTCGGCCATCCGCACCGCGGACAATATCGGCTGACGTTCGGCGCGTTTGCGCATGGAAACCAGATCGTCGCCATCCTCGGGCGCATAGGCACAGACATAAACCAGCCGTGCGACTTTGTCCGGCGCCCGCTCGGCCACGCTGGCCAGTGTGATGCCGGCAGCGGAATGTCCGACCAGCACAACCGGTGCCCCGAGGTGCTCGATCTTTGCCAACACCGCATTGACATATAGGTCGAGGGTAATTGCGCCCACAGGCGTTTGATCCGCCCCATGCCCCGGCAGGTCCATCGCGCTGACCTCGTGTCCGGCAAGATACGGCAGAACCTCGCGCCAACACCACGCGCCGTGGCAGGAGCCGTGAACCAGAAGGATTCTTGCCATCAGATATCGAAAAACACGGTCTCGCCGTCGCCCTGCAGGTGGATGTCGAAAGTGTATTCATGCTCGCCGGTCTTGCGCCCGATCAGGGTTTTGACCCGTTCGAACAGCTCGATCCGTCCCAGAACCGGATCGGCGGAATTATCCTCGTCCTCGAAATACATGCGGGTGTGCAGGCCGATATTGATGCCGCGCGCGACAATCCAGAAGGTAATATGCGGCGCCTGTTTGCGCCCGTCGGTGAAGTTCGTCGGGCCGGGTTTGACCGTCTCGAACAGAAACTCGCCGGTGTCCTGATCGGCGGGGCAGCGGCCGAAGCCGCAAAAGGCGGGGTCGTTGCCTTCGTTTCCGTCATAGATTCCGTTCGCGTCCGCCTGCCAGATTTCCACCAACGCATCCTTGACCGGCGCACCGGTGCCGTCGAATACGATACCACGCACAGTGATCCGCTCGCCCTTGGTGTTTTCAAAAAGCATGTTCGAACCGAGGTCCTCGGCATACACCCCCTCGATGCCGCAGAAATTCGGGGTGCACCCGATGTGGACATAGGGACCGGCGGTTTGCGACGGGGTTTCGCGGTAGATGTGTTTCATCATTTCCATCAGTTTCCCTCCAGCCGGTTTTCAAACATGGTCGATCGCCTGCCGCGCAGTATCACATCGAAACGATAGACCAGCGCATCCATGGGCAACGAGGCTTTCATGTCCAGCTTTGCAATCAACTGCTCGATTCCCGCCTTGTCGGGGATGGTCGAGACGATCGGACATTTCCAGATCAGCGGATCGCCTTCGAAATACATCTGCGAGATCAGGCGCTGCGCGAATCCCGACCCGAATAGCGAGAAATGGATATGCGAGGGGCGCCAGTCGTTCACCCCGTTCGGCCAGGGATAGGGACCGGGCTTGATCGTGCGAAACCGGTAGGAGCCGTCGAGCGCCGACACCGTGCGCCCGCAGCCACCGAAATTCTCGTCCAGCGGTGCGAGGTAGCCGTCCTTCTTGTGCCGGTAGCGCCCGCCGGCATTGGCTTGCCAGACTTCGATCAGAACATTCGGAACCGGATGGCCGTTTTCGTCGTAAATATGCCCCTCGACGATAATCCGCTCGCCAATCGGGAGCCCTTCGCCCTTGGCGTAGTTTAGCACCAGATCGTTGTCGAGCGGGCCGAGCATGCTGTGCCCGAACCGAGGGCCGGTTTCCTCCGACGGCGTAGTCGGCGACGACAGGAGCGGATGGGTCGGCGAGCGTTTGATGCTGGTCTTGTATTGCGGCGTCAGGGCAGGGGGCTGCCA
>WFTU01000064.1 GCA_015485375.1 Paracoccaceae bacterium
TGTCGTCGTCGCTGGCGCATGAAATCAACAACCCGTTGGGCGGTTTGCTGAATGCCGCCGATACGATGCGCGAATATGCCGACCGGCCGGAGGTGGTGCGGGAATCGGCCGATATTCTCGTGCGCGGGCTGGAGCATCTGCGCGATGTTGCCCGCGTCACGCTGGACCAGAACCGGCTGGATCGCACCGGCGCGCGCCTTGGTATCGACGACTTTGACGATTTGCGTCTGTTGATCCGCGCGGAAACCTCGCGCCAACGCCAGAGCCTCGACTGGTCGGTCGAGGTCAGCGGGCGCAACATCGGATCTTTCCCCTCCGCCCCCGTGCGCCAGATCGCGCTCAACCTGTTGCTGAACGCATCAGAAGCGGCAGGGGCAAACGGCAGGATCGGGTTTCGCGCCGCCGATGGGGAAGAGGGGCTGTGCATCGAGGTTTCGGACTCCGGTCCCGGCCTGTCGAAAGCGGCCTGCGAGCGTCTGCTCGGCAGTGGCCCTGTTGCGCCCGGCGGCGGCGTCGGGTTGCGGCTGGTGCATGATCTTGTGCGCGCGCTCGACGGGCATATCAGCCTGAAACGCGACGACGGCATGACCCGCATCTGTATTGACCTGCCCTATCCGGCGGAGGAGAATGCCTAGATGCTGAAGGGATACCATATCGTTCTGGTCGAGGATGACGAGATCATGGGCGCCTCGCTGGTGCAGCGGCTGAAGCTGGAGGGGGCCGAGGTCAGCTGGCACAAGCAGACCGGCCGCGCGCTTGGTGCGATCCGCACGCCGCGGGCCAAAATCGATGCGGTGATCTGCGATATCCGCCTGCCCGACGGCACGGGCGAGGAGCTGTTCACTACCCTGTGCAAAACCGCCACCCCGCCGCCGTTCCTGTTCATCACCGGCCACGGCGGCATCGAACAGGCGGTGCGGCTGATCAAGGCCGGCGCGGTCGATTATGTCAGCAAACCGTTCGAAATGGCGGTGTTTCTTGATCGCCTGTCCATGCTTTTGTCGCGCCATGACGGAATGGATATGCCGCCGCTGCTGGGTGTTTCCAGCGCGGCGCGGCGGGTGGATGCACAGGCGCGCGAGTTGGCCGGATCGGACAAGCCGGTGCTGATCGTCGGCGGGCCGGGCACCGGAAAAGGGCTGGTTGCGCGGCGGTCGGACATGTCGTGGATGCGCCGCGCCGTTCGTCACCGTCAATTTCGCACGCGAGGCCGATGCCGAACAGGCGCTTTTCGGCCCTGATGGCGCCTGGCACAAGGTCGGGGGCGGCACGCTGTTCCTCAATGCGTTCAGCCGCATCACCCCAGCCGGCCGCGCGGCTTTCCTCGATGCGCTGGAGCGCGGGTTTGCCGGGCATATCATTGCCTCCTGCGGGCAGGATCTTGCGGCTCTGCTGGCCGAGGACGAAGAGCGCGCGGACTTCTTTTTCCGCCTCGACATGCAGCAATTGCCCGTCCCGCCGCTGGGCAGCCGCCCCGAGGATGCCGTCTGGCTGATGCAGCAGCTTTTCGGCGATATGAACGCCGCGCGCCCCGAACCGCTGCAAGGTATCAGCCCGATATGCGAGGAGGCGGTGCGCGCCCACGACTGGCCCGGCGGGGGGCGCGAGTTGCGTTCCCGTTTGCAGCGCGGGCTCGAAACCGCGTCGGGGGAGCAGTTGCAGCCGCTGGATATTTTCCCCGAAAGCGTCGTGCAACCCGATGCCGTGCAGACATTGGCGGAGGCGCGCGAGGCGGCGGAAAAGGCGCAAATCATCGACACGCTGGCACTGACGAACGGCCAGATCGCCAAGGCGGCCGGCCTGTTGAAGGTGTCGCGCACGACGTTGTGGGAAAAGATGCAGAAATTCGGAATCGTCACCGGTTCCGAATAATCCGGAAGGCGCGCAGCAGTGTTCGGAAATCCGAACATCGAAAAAATACCATAAAATTCAATCGAGTATCCATATAATTTTGGATAACACCCGCCTTCTTCCCGTTACTGTTTTTCCCTAGTCTTGGCGAAACAGTTCAACAGGAGGAGTGAATCATGAGATGTAAAAAGATGGTTGACGTAGGTCGCCGCCAGTTTTTGCGCGGCAGCGCTCTGGCCGCGGCAGGGGCCGCCGCCGGCACCGTTACGGCGGGCAGTGCGCAGGCAACACCGGCCAATGCGCAGGTGGATTACCCGTCCGGAAAACTGGCCAATATCGCGGATCTGGCGATCAACGAGCCGGTCGATATCGAATATCCCGATGCGGACAGCCCCGGTGTGCTGATCAAGCTCGGAGAGGCAGTCGAGGGCGGTGTTGGCCCCGACGGCGATATCGTTGCCTACTCCGTTCTGTGCCCGCACCGCGGTTACTACATGAGCTACAACAGCGAAGACCGGACAATGAACTGCCCCGGCCACTACTCGCGCTTCGATGTCGAGGCCGGTGGCCAGCAGGTATGGGGTCACGCGACCTCCAACCTGCCGCAATTCACGCTGCGGGTGGCCGATAACGGCGACATCTTCGCCGAAGGGTCGAGCGACCTGATCTTCGGTCGTCCGAGCAACGTACTATAAGGGGAGACAAAAAATGTCCTATAAAAGACAAATAGACCGCCTGCCTATCCCGCCAGCCGATGCCAAAGTGCATAACGTCAGTTGCCATTACTGCATCGTAGGATGCGGTTACAAAGCCTATACATGGCCGCGTAACAAACAGGGCACGCTGACGGACAATGCCTTTGGCATCGATCTGGGAAGCCAGCAGGGCGCCGATGGCACCTGGGTGGCACCGTCCATGTACAACATGGTGAAACAGGACGGCAAAGACGTGCATCTGGCCGTTGTGCCGGACAAGGAATGCGTCGTGAACTCCGGCCTGACCTCGATCCGCGGTGGCCGTATGGCCGAAAACCGCCCGTCGAAAGTCACCGGCACGCAGCAGCAGCGCCTGACCGATCCGCTGGTATGGCGCAATGGCGTGTGGCAGCCCACCAGCTGGGACGATGCCCTTGACCTTGTGGCCCGCGTAACCGCCCGCATCGTGACCGAAGGGTCCGAAGACGATCTGTTGCTTTCCATGTTCGACCACGGCGGCTCTGCCGGCGGGTACGAGAACACCTGGGGCACCGGCAAGCTGTATTTCGGTTCGATGAAGGTGAAAAACGCCCGCATCCACAACCGTCCGGGCTATAACTCCGAGGTCCATTCCTCGCGCGATATGGGTGTGGACGAGCTGCAATACCAGTATTCCGACTACGAGGTGACCGATACGATCATGATCGTCGGGGCCAACCCGCTGGAAACGCAGACCAACCTGTTCCTGAACCACATGCGTACAGGGATGGAAAACGGCGCGCGGTTTATCATGGTCGATCCGCGCCGCACGGTGACGGTAAATGCCGCCGAGGAAATCGCCGGTACCGACAACGTGCTGCATCTGGCCATTGATCCGGGTTCGGATATGGTGCTGTTCAATGCACTGTTTACCTATATCGTCGATCAGGGCTGGACGGATAACGATTTCATCGCCAATTCGACCTTCACATCCGGCGAGGCGGTTCCGGAAGATGCGGCTCATCCGTCGGGTCTTGGCAGCCTTGACTATGCGCTGGCAACCTGCCGGACCTCCACGGCCGAGGCTGCGGAAA
>WFTU01000065.1 GCA_015485375.1 Paracoccaceae bacterium
GTTATAGAGCGGGCCGATCTCGCGCGCGCACAGATCCTTCCAGGTCGCGAGGTCGATCATCAGCAGCTTGGCCAGCACCGCGTCATCGGTGGGCAGGGTGCCGACCGGCGTCTGGTTCTGGGCGATGAAGAAGAGGTCGAGGCCATAGCCGCGCACCTCGGCACTGGCCCGCAGGCGGAAGTCGCTGTTGAGCCAGCGGTTGAACCAGAAGGGCACGAAGTAGTGGCCTTCCAGCCGTTCGTCTGGGGCAATGGGGTATTCGGGAAGATCGGCCGAATCATGAAGAATCAGGCGGTCGCACCTGGCCGTTGCGCTTGCGTCTTTCATGCCATCCCGCCCGCTCATCTTCGCCTCGGCGTCGGTGCGCCGCTGCGTGGCGCATGCAGTCTGAGGATCAGTTCCGCGGACAGGTCGAACCCCCTTCGGCGCCCGGCCATCAGAACCGGGAGTTGGTATCTGGCCGGGATCGCGCCATTCTCTGCCCACTTGTGCACCCGGGCCGTGGTCACGTCGATGCCCGGAGAAAGTGCACGGAGATCGTCGGCAAGACTGGCACGGGTGGGCCAGAGGCCGATGAGATCACGTATGCTGGAAATCGTGTCCATACTTCTCGATACTGGAAAAATTTTCCGGCGGTCAAGGGTCGACGATTATGCTATGGAAATTTTTTCGATTATGCGCCTACCTGTAGGTATGAAGAATCGCAAAGACATGCCCCGGATCGACATGCGCGGTGTCGGGAGCCGCCTGGAGGCCTTGCGGAACGCGCTGGGCCTGACGCGGAAGGAGTTTGCCGATAGTTTCGGCCTCGACCCGAGCAGCTACACGAAGACCGTGAACGGCGAGAAGCAACTCAGGTCCGAAGCGGCTTTCGTTATCGCAGAGCGTTGGGGGGTCAGCATGGACTATCTGTTCCGTGGTCGCTTGTCGGATCTGCCTGAGCATCTGCGTTCCAGCATCCTCAGCAACCTGAAGGCTGGCGACTGAAAGGTGCGATCAATGGATGTGCCGAAGGTGTCGCACCAGCTGAACAACAGCTTCTCGTGGATCATTACGATAAATCTTCCAAGAATCGCTCGCATGATTGCGGCATCATTTTCCCCATATGGGTGAGCGTCAACAGAAAATTTCTCGAAAAAGTTTCCAGAATTTTGTTGACACTGGAAAAATTCTCCAGCTATCGATGTGGGTGTGAGAACACACCGGCAACGAGGAGTTTTCGGCTTGAAGGGCGCACGCACAAGCCCGGCGATCACCGGGCCGATCATCCGCAGGGCAAGGGCGGTCATCGCCAGACCTGACGAGGTTCATCAACAGAGCCTGCGGCGCTGGGCATGGGCGGTTCTCAAGGCTGCCCGAGGGCAGACGATCAGCCAGTCCGGACTGAACCGATTGGTCGTCGTTCAGCGGCCTGCGGGCAACGTGAAATGACAGGTAGCAGATGCCTCGGCGGGGCGCAGCGCTGAGCGCCCCGACACCTGACGGGCGGGCCGCAAGGCCGCCACTCACGGACATGCCCGCCCGTCGTTTTTCTCGCAAATGCGGTGACAGGGGTAAACTCGAGATGAGCAGAAAGAAGACAGAGTACAGGCCGGCCCGACACCGAATGGGCCACACCATCAACCTTGGAGCCCCGGTCATCGCCCAGCGCGGACCCGGCGAGCCCGAGTTTCGCGCTCGCGTGGTCGCGCGCACCTTCGGCCGGCAGCGCTTTGACGTGGAAACCGCCGATGGCGAGGTGCTCTGCGGCCTCACCCAGGTGCGACCTGACGACGAGGCCCAGGCGATCGGGCGCGCGGCGCGGGCGCTGGACGGGGTGGCGCGATGACGGACCCAGTCGATATTCATGTGGGGCAGAAGCTGCGCAAACGCCGGCTTGAGCTCGGCATGACCCAGCCGGAACTGGCCCGCGCGGTGGGTGTCCGGTTCCAGCAGATCCAGAAATACGAAACCGGCCAGAACCGCATCGCGGCTTCGCGCCTCTGGCGGGCCGCCGGGGCGCTGAACGTCCCCGTTTGTCACTTCTTCCCGCCGTTTTCCGACGAAACGGCGGAAACAGCCGGAAAACACCGCCCGGATGCGGGCCGTTGTCAACAAAAACCGATGAAAAACAGAGGTTTGTCACCGGATGACCGTTGACTGTGAAGCACCCTTACGGCTGATGGATGACGAGCCTGACACCGCGGCGCTGGCCGCGCTGGTCGATGCCCTGGCCGCGCTGCCTGCGGACCAGCGCATGGAGGCCCTCAAGCGGGCGGTGATCAGGAACGGAGGACGATGGGACCTGCCGTCGGAATTGCCCGGCATCTACCGGCCGGCACTGGTCTCGCTGCAGGTGTACGGAGTGCACGCCATGGCAGAAACGCTGGAGGAATTGCCACGAAACTGGATGCGGGCGGCGCGGAATGTGCTGGCAGACCGCCAAACGTAGGA
>WFTU01000066.1 GCA_015485375.1 Paracoccaceae bacterium
CCTGCGGGATCGGCAGAATATTGACAATCGCCTTGCCGCGCGCATTGCGCCCCCCCGGCGGCAGGCGCCAGGTTTTCAGCTTGTAGACAATCCCGTCCGTGGTGAAGAACAGCAGCGGCGTGTGGGTGTTGGCAACGAACAGCTGCGTGACGAAATCCTCGTCCTTGGTGTTCATGCCCTTGTTGCCCTTGCCGCCGCGTTTCTGGGCGCGGAACTCGTCCAGCTGCGTGCGTTTGATATAGCCCGAGTTGGTGATGGTCACCACCATATCCTCTGATTCGATCAGGTCCTCGTCATCCATATCGCCGGTAAACTCGACAATTTCCGAGCGGCGCGGCACCGCGAACTGTTCCCTGACCTCGATCAGCTCGTCCGAGATAATCGACATGATCCGCTCGCGCGAGCGCAGGATATCGAGGTAGTCGGTGATCTTGCCCGCCAGCACCTGCAACTCGTCCGTCACCTCCTTGACACCCATGGCGGTCAGGCGCTGCAGGCGCAGTTCCAGAATGGCGCGGGCCTGTGTTTCGGACAGGTTATAGGTGCCGTCGTCGTTCATTTTGTGGCTGGGATCATCGATCAGCTGGATATATTCGGCGATGTCATGCGCGGGCCAACGCCGCGTCATCAGCTTCTCTCGCGCTTCTGCCGGATCGGCCGATGCACGGATGGTTGCCACAATCTCGTCCACGTTGGAAACCGCTACGGCCAGACCGCACAGCACATGGCTGCGTTCGCGCGCCTTGCGTAACTCGAACGCGGTGCGGCGCGCCACAACCTCTTCGCGGAAGGACACAAACGCCGTCAGGAATTTGCGCAAGTCCAGTTGCTCGGGCCGCCCGCCGTTCAGCGCCAGCATGTTGCAGCCGAAACTGGTCTGCAACGGCGTGAAGCGGAACAACTGGTTCAACACCACCTCGGGCGTCGCGTCGCGTTTCAGCTCGATCACCACGCGCACGCCGAAGCGGTCGGATTCGTCCTGCACATGGGCAATGCCCTCGATCTTCTTGTCCCGCGCCAGATGCGCGATCTTTTCGATCATTGTGGCCTTGTTGACCTGATAGGGTATCTCGTTGACCACGATCGCGAAGCGGTCCTTGCGGATTTCCTCGACCTTGGTCTTGGCACGGATAATGACCGAGCCGCGCCCCTCCAGATAGGCCTTGCGCGCACCGGCGCGGCCCAGAATGATGCCGCCGGTCGGGAAATCGGGGGCAGGGACGTATTCCATCAATGCCGCCGAATCCATATCCGGCTGCTCGATCAGCGCCAGCGTCGCGTCGATCACCTCGCCCAGATTGTGCGGCGGAATGTTGGTCGCCATGCCGACAGCAATACCGCCCGCGCCGTTGACCAGCATGTTCGGGAAGCGCGCGGGCAGAACCGAGGGCTCCTGGTCCTTGCCGTCGTAATTGTCCTGAAAATCGACCGTGTCTTTTTCGATATCCGCCAGCAGAAACGCCGCGGGCTTGTCCATGCGGACCTCGGTATAACGCATGGCCGCGGCCTTGTCGCCGTCCATCGAACCGAAGTTGCCCTGACCGTCCAGAAGCGGCAGCGACATGGAAAAATCCTACGCCATACGCACCAGCGCGTCATAGATCGCGCTGTCGCCGTGCGGGTGATACTTACCCATCGTATCCCCGACAGGACGCGCCGACTTGCGATAGGCTTTGTCGTGCGTGTTGCCGGTTTCATACATCGCATAGAGGATCCGCCGATGCACCGGCTTCAGCCCGTCACGCAGATCGGGGATGGCACGACTGACGATCACGCTCATGGCATAGTCGAGGTAGGAGGTCTTCATCTCCTCCACAATCGAAATGCTGGGCCCGTCGTATACAGGCTTTTCGGGCGGGGTTTCGCCGCTGTTTTCGGGTGTCGAAGTCTCGTCAGTCATTTGTGGCTCGTTTTCGCTCTAAACACCAATATCTTGTGTGTAGAAGTGTAACCGATAACCACATAACAGTGCAATCACCCAGACCTTGAAAGCCCCGATTTTGCACAAAAAAGAGGCCCCGGTTTCCCGGAGCCTCCCTGAATTCGCATATCCCTGCCTCAGGAGGCGGGTTTGGCTGCCGATTTGCTCAGCGGATCGTCCTCGCGCTGTACGGAGCCCTCGAAATGGGCGCCGCTCTCGATGGCGATGGTTTTGTGGATGATGTCGCCTTCGACACGCGCGGTGGCGGTCAGGCGGACCTTCAGGCCGCGCAGGCGGCCGACAACGCGGCCGTTGACCACAACATCGTCTGCAACCACTTCGCCTTTGACTGTGGCGCCTTCGCCGACGGTCAGCAGGTGCGCGCGGATGTCGCCCTCGACGGTGCCTTCGATCTGCACGTCGCCGGTGGTGGTCAGGTTGCCCTTGATCACCAGATCGGACGACAGGATCGACGGGGCCGGTTTCGGTTTTGCTGCCGGAGCAGGTGCCGGCGTCGATGCCGGTTTCGGAGTCGCACCCGTGGACGGTGTGCTTGCGGATTTTTCGGGAGCGGGTGTGTCGCCGGATTTGTTGCCTTTAGTAAACATTTCTTCCTGCCTCTATATAGGTTAGTGGGTTCAGCGCTTTGCCGTTGCGGCGTAACTCGTAATGGACGTGGGAGCCGGTGCTGCGGCCAGAACTCCCCATATCACCAATCCGGTCCCCGCGCGAGACCCTTTGTCCGGTGACAACGCGCAGTTTGTTCTGGTGGGCGTAAAATGTCTCGTAGCCGAACTCGTGCTGGATGATCACCACCCAGCCGTATCCGTTCTGGCGACCGGCGAATTTCACCACCCCGTCAGCGGTGGCATAAAGCGGCGTGCCGAGCGGTGCGGCCCAGTCGAAACCGTTATGCATGCGGGTTCCGCCCTTGATCGGATCACGCCGCGGGCCAAAGACCGAAGTGGTGCGCACCGCAGCGCGGGTCGGCATGATGAAGGGGATCTTGTTTCCGGCGATGTTCATCATCTGCACGGTGTCCAGATCCATCAGCAGCTGTTTCAACCGCGTTTCTTCCGGTCCCATTTCCGCGGGATCGTCGGGGAACAGCTCGGTATTGCCCGGACCACCCTGACCGGAATAGTTCCGGCGTATTGTGGAAAGAATACTGTCGATGTCCAGTCCGGCGCCCTTGAACATCCGCTCCAGCGGCACCAGAGAGGTCTGCACGGCCGCCTCGACCTGCGAGATCATCCGGTCGCGCCGCTGCGCATCAAGACGCATCCGCAGTTT
>WFTU01000067.1 GCA_015485375.1 Paracoccaceae bacterium
GGCTCATATGGCGCGGCATCTGCCCCGCCACCTCCTGACGGGAATAGTCGAAATCGTGTCCTTTCGGCTTGCGGGAAATCGCCGCTTCGATAGCCCGGCGCAATGGTGTGTCGTCCTCGGGCGAGTCGCGCAGCGCCTTTCGCATGTCCGCCTCGTCCTCCTGTCCCAGACACATATATAGCTGCCCCGTGCAGGTCAGGCGCACGCGGTTGCAGCTTTCGCAGAAATTATGCGTGAGGGGGGTGATAAACCCGACCCGCCCGCCGGTTTCCGCGATTTCGACGTAATTAGCCGGCCCGCCGGTGTTGAGCGCGATATCCTTCAGCGTCCAGCGGCTCGCCAGTTCGGCGCGCACATCGTCGAGCGGCCAGTACTGCCCCAGCCGGTCGATCTCTCCCATGTCGCCCATCGGCATGACCTCGATAAACGTCAGGTCGAACCCGCGCTCGCCGCACCATTCCACCATGTGATGCACTTCGTCGTCATTGCGCCCCTTGAGCGCCACGGCATTGATCTTGATCTTCAGCCCAGCCTTGTCGGCCGCGTCAATCCCGTCCATGACCTGTTTGAACCGGCCCCAGCGCGTAATATCCTTGAACTTCGCCTCGTTCAGGGTATCAAGCGAGACATTGATGCGCTTCACCCCCGCGTCGCGCAATGGCCCCGCGAATTTCGCCAGTTGGGTGGCATTGCTGGTCAGCGTCAACTCTTTCAAAGCGCCCGAGGCCAGATGCCGTGACATGCCGTCGAAAAACGTCATGATCCCGCGCCGCACCAATGGCTCGCCACCGGTAATCCGCAGCTTGGTCACACCCATATCGACAAAAGTCGTGCAAAGCCGGTCGAGTTCCTCCAGCGTCAGCAACTCTTTCTTGGGCAGAAACGTCATGTTTTCCGACATGCAGTAGTAGCAGCGCAGATCGCAACGGTCCGTCACCGAGACCCGCAGGTAGGTCACGGCACGGGCAAAAGGGTCGATCAGTTTCGGTGCGTCTGTCATGGCTGCTCCTTCGTTCCGGAAACACTAGGGCGAAGAACGCAGGGTTACAAGCCTTTGGGCTTGGCCTTTGCTTCCCGTCGGGTAAACTGCGATAGAGCAACGAAAGGGGCAGACATGCGCGCCGAGAGACTTGTGACCAAATCCGGAAGCTGGGAGGACATGCGGGCGAATTTCGTCTGGCCCCGTCCGGCGAATTTCAACATTGCCGAGCAGATCTGTGAACGCTGGGCGCGCTATGAGCCGGATCGCCGCGCGCTCACCTATCTGCGCCCCGACGGCGAGATCCGCGACTACACCTATATCCAGCTTTCCCGCGCCTCCTCGCGCCTTGCCAACGCCTTGCGGGCAAGGGGCGTGCAGCGGGGTGATCGCTGCGCCGTGCTGTTACCGCAAACGCCGGAAACGGTCCTGACCCATCTCGCCTGCTACAAACTCGGGGCTATAGTTGTGCCGCTGTTCACGCTGTTTGGCGAGGACGGGTTGCAATTCCGCCTGCAAAACTCCGGTGCCAAGGCGCTGATAACGGATATGGCGAACCTCGAAAAGATCATGAATATCAGGGAGCAACTGCCTGACCTTGAAGTGATTTACTCCATCGACGAGCGCACCGGCGGCACTTTCGGTTTCTGGCAGGAACTCGGCAAGGCGAAGGACCAGTGCGAGATGGCCGACACCACGCCGGACGATCCCGCCTTTATCAGCTATACCTCCGGCACCACCGGCCCGCCGAAAGGCGCTCTGCATGGCCATCAGGTGCTGCTCGGCCATCTGCCGGGGGTGGAAACACACCACAATTTCCTGCCGCAAGAGGGCGATTGCCTGTGGACGCCGGCCGACTGGGCCTGGATGGGCGGCCTGACCAATGTCATGATGCCGGCACTGAACTACGGCGTGCCGCTGATTGCCCACCGGATGAGCAAGTTTGATCCCGAACATGCCTTCTGGCTGATGAAAAAGCTGAAAGTCCGCAACACTTTCCTGCCACCTACCGCGCTGAAGCTGATGCGGCAGGCACCGGAGCCGGAGAACCTCAACCTGCGCTCGGTCGGTTCAGGCGGCGAGGCGCTGGGGACCGAGTTGCTCGACTGGGGGCAGCGGGTGTTCGGCACCACGATCAACGAATTCTATGGCCAGACCGAATGCAATCTGGTGCTGGGCAATTCTTATACCGCCTTCGAGCCGCGCCCGGGGTCCACCGGAAAACCGGTTCCTGGGCACGAGGTGGCGATCATCGATGGCGACGGCAATGTGCTGCCTGCGGGCGAGGTTGGCGAGATCGCCGTGCGCCGCCCCGATCCCGCGATGTTCCTTGAATACTGGCGCGCACCGGAGAAAACGGCCGAGAAATTCCGCGGCGACTGGATGCTGACCGGTGACGAGGGCATGATGGACGAGGACGGCTATTTCTTCTTCTCGTCGCGCTCCGACGATGTGATCACCACCTTCGGCTACCGCGTCGGCCCGACGGAGATAGAGGACTGCCTGACCGGTCATCCCTCGGTGACCATGGCAGCCGTGGTCGGTGTACCGGATCCTGTGCGCACGGAGATCATCAAGGCCTATGTGATTGCGGACAGGGCGGATGAAGCACTGAAAAAGGAGCTGATCCTGCGGGTGCGCGAACGGGTCTCGCCTCATGTGGCCCCGCGCGAGATGGTGTTTGTGGACAGCCTGCCGATGACGGCGACGGGAAAAATCATGCGGCGGGAGTTGAAGCTGCGGGGGTAGCGGTGGTTGTTGGTTCGATCGTGTTTTTTTGCCTTGGTAAAACCACTAAACCGGTTTAGTGGTTTTGAATTCCGCGAATAAAGCTATAAATACAA
>WFTU01000068.1 GCA_015485375.1 Paracoccaceae bacterium
GTGTTTGCCCCGCCGCCGCAGGCGGACAGGATCGTGAAAAGGGATAAAACAATCAGTATAATGCGCATCGGGCACCTTCAAACTTGTAGCGGCCTGCCGACTATGGTTTGGCGAGGCTTTCACTGGTAAATTTTCAACTCGCGCGATACTATTAACGAATTGTGTCAAAGTCACTAGAAAACGAGCCTGATTTGTCTGTTCGAGCTGCCGGATTCCCGCTGGATACTGTTGTTTTTCGCGTTCTGGCGGTTGTGCTGGGGCTCGGGTTCGCGGCTGACGTGCAAGCGGAGGAGCCTTGTGATCTGTCGCTGCGGGTGCTGGTCGAGATGCAGGACTTCGGGGCGGCCTATGAATGCGGGTTGCAGGTGGTGGAGTCCGAGCCGCGCAATGCCGATGCCCTGCTGGTGGTGGCGCGGGCGGCGCAGGAGACGGGGCGGCCGGAGGTGGCGGTGGAATATGTGCGTCGGGCGCGGCTGTTGCCGCTGGACCGGGCGCAGGAATTCGCGGCGCGGCTGATCGGTGGCATGGCCGAGGCGGCGTTGGGGAATACGCTGGTGGCGAGGGTGCAGTTGCGGCGGGCGTCCGATTTCGCGGGAAATCCGGTGGAACGCGATGTGATCGCGCGGGCGCTGGCCAATGTTTCGGCGGGCTCGCCGTGGAGCGGGACGGTGCGTTTCGGGATCAACCCGAGCAGCAATATCAACGGGGGTAGTCTGCACGATACCATCACCTGGCTCGGGCTGGAGTTTCCGCTGGATGCGGATGCAAAGGCGCAGGCGGGGATCGGGTATGCGCTTGGCGGGGATGTGACCTATGCGGCGCTGTTTGGCGATCGGGTGCAATGGGAGAATACGCTGCGTTTCGATGCAACCGTCTATGACGGGCGGGGGCGCAATGATGTGCAGGCGGGGTTTGTCAGTGCGGTGAGCTATGCGCCGGATTCTGCGGTGCCGGGGGTGTGGAAGGGGAGTCTGTCGCTGGAGCGGCGGGTGATTGCGGTTGATCTGGGCGCGCCGGTGTTCGGGGAATATATGCCCTATACCGGCACGGCGACGCTGTCGCTGGAGCGGTATTGGCAACCGGGGGCGGACCGGCTCGGCGCGGTTTATGCGAGCTATGCCTATCGTCGCTCCGACAATGGCGGGGCGGATGCCCGGATTTCGCGGGTTGGCGGGTTTGGCCGGTTTGCGCTGGCTGGCGGGCAGATGCAGCTTGGCGGCTATCTGGAGGATCTGGCCAGCACGGATGCCAATGACGCGGCGCGGGCGGTTCAGGTTTCGCTCGGGTATGCGCGCGGGTTCGGGGGGGTCGACCTGTCGCTGCAGGCGCAGGTGACGCATACGGAGTATCGCGAGCGGCTGTTCGGTTATCCGGCGGCGCGGGTGGATGACACGGGGGTGCTGGAGGTCTCGGTCACGCCGACGGGCTGGCAGTTTTTCGGGTTCCGGCCACAATTCGGCGTGGCGCTGGAGCGGCAGTTTTCCAATCTGGAACGCTATGACACGCAGAATGTGCGGTTTTTCACCGGAATCAGCAGCGCTTTCTAAAGCAGAATACCGATCACGACCATCATCAGGCCGAGGGCCGAGACGCCGAGGGCGCCCATGTTGAGGGCGCCGAGTTTCTGCATGCGGGCGGTGAATTCCGCGCCGGTTGCGCCTTCGCGCTTGATCCTGAAGGCCAGGACCATGGCGTAGACGAGGCCGACCATACCGGCGATGACCAGCACGATGCCGATGTAGATCAGGAATTCCATGTGTTTCTCCGCGCTTGAGTGCGGGGGTTATATATATGCTCCGGGGCGCGGGTAAAAGGGGGGATCGGTGTAATACCCTCTTGCCCGGAAACGGGGTGCGGGATAGTGTCGGTTTTTCCGAATTCAACGAAATACCGAGGCCGACTTCATGGACGTTACAGACGATCAACCGCAGACCCAATACCGTGTGACCGCAGGGGAGCTTCGTGCTTTTGTCGAGCGGTTCGAGCGGCTGGAAGCGGAGAAGAAAGACATTGCAGAGCAGCAGAAAGAGGTGATGGCCGAGGCGAAATCGCGCGGTTATGACACCAAGATCCTGCGCAAGCTGGTGGCGCTTCGCAAGAAGGACCCGCAGGAGATTTCCGAGGAAGAAGCAGTGCTGGAGATGTATAAAGAAGCGCTCGGCATGTAGAAGGAGGCCGCATGGCAGACTGGACAGAAAGCACACTCGACAGCCCCACGGGGGCGAAGTTGCACCTGTACTCGGCGCGCGCTGAAGGCGCGGCGAAGGCCGTTGTCCAGATCAACCACGGCATGGGGGAACACGCGGGGCGCTATCGCCGGTTTGCGGATTTCCTGACGGCGCGGGGCTATCACGTCTATGCGCATGACCATCGCGGGCATGGCCGGACGGAGGCCGAAGATGCGCCGCTCGGGAAATTCGCGGAGCGGGACGGCTGGGCGCAGGTGCTGGCGGATGTGGAGGCGGTGAACGCGCGGATCCGTGCGGA
>WFTU01000069.1 GCA_015485375.1 Paracoccaceae bacterium
GTTCTGGACCCGAGCGGCCTGAACGCGCTGATCCCCGACTGGAAAGACCGCGGCGCACCGCTGAACGTGCCGGTGAAACAGGACCGTTTCCTGATGCTCGGGCCATCCGGCTCCATCCGCATCCCGAATTTCCCGATGCCGCCGCTGATGAACAATCACGGCTGCTACATCGTTTCCATGGCCAACGTCTGCCGCTGGATGGCCGAACAGGCCGAGGAACTGGGCGTGGAAATTTTCCCCGGCATGGCCTGCTCCGAGCTGATTTACGGCGACAACGGCGAGGTCAAAGGCGTCGTCGCTGGCGAATTCGGCAAGCAGAAGGACGGCACGCCGGGTCCGAATTACGAACCGGGCATGGAGTTGCTCGGAAAATATGTATTCCTGTCCGAAGGCGCGCGCGGCTCCCTGTCGAAACAGGTGATTGCCAAATACGACCTGCAAAAAGGCAAGGACGTGCAGAAATTCGGCCTCGGGATGAAGGAAATCTGGGAGATCAAGCCGGAGAACCATCGCCTCGGTCAGGTCACGCACACCATGGGCTGGCCGCTGGGTGGCAATGCCGGTGGCGGCTCCTTCATGTATCATCTGGAAAACAATCAGGTGTTTATCGGTTTCGTTGTGCATCTGAACTACGAAAACCCGCATCTTTACCCCTACATGGAATTCCAGCGTTTCAAGCACCACCCCGACATTGCCAAGGTTCTGGAGGGCGGCAAACGCGTGGCCTACGGTGCGCGCGCACTGACCGAGGGCGGCTGGCAGTCGATCCCGAAACTCGCCTTCCCCGGCGGGGCGCTGCTGGGCTGCTCGGCCGGTTTCATGAACGTGCCGCGCATCAAGGGCAACCATAACGCCATGCTGTCCGGCAAGGCGGCGGCCGAGGCGGCACACGCGGCCATCAAGGCGGGCCGCGCGGGCGATGAGTTGACCGCCTATAACGACGATGTGCTGTCCGGCCCGATTGCCAAGGACCTCAAGCGCGTGCGCAACGTCAAACCGCTGTGGTCGAAATTCGGCATGCTGGTATCGCTGTCGGTCGGAGCCTTCGATATGTGGGTCGCCAACCTCACCGGCTGGAACCCGCTCGGCACGATCAAACACGGCAAGACGGATGCGGCGGCCACCGGCAAGGCGAAGGACTTCCCTGTGCTGGAATACCCCAAACCCGACGGCGTGCTGAGCTTCGACCGGCTGACCAACGTCAGTTTTTCCGCCACGCATCACGAGGAGGACGAGCCATGTCATCTGATACTGGCCGACCCCTCGATCCCGATCAGCGTCAACCTGCCCGAATACGCCGAACCGGCGCAGCGCTACTGTCCGGCAGGGGTCTACGAGATTTTGCGTGACGAGGACGGCTCCAACCCGCGCTTCCAGATCAACGCGCAGAACTGCGTCCACTGCAAGACCTGCGATATCAAGGACCCGAGCCAGAACATCACATGGGTGACCCCGCAGGGCGGTGACGGGCCGAACTATCCGAACATGTAAACCGGCGGTAACCCACTTGTTAACCGAATTTGCCAACCATTTGGCAAGGATGTGATTGAATCCCCGAAGGCGGCAGCGTAGCTTCCGTTCAGGGGAGACAAAGGGAGCATCCGCACAATGGCGCGAAGATTTATTACGGCAGGCATACTGGGCGCGGTTCTCGCGTCGGTGACGGCGCTGCCGCTGGTGGCGCAGGGGTTGGCGGGGCCGTATCTGGCAGCGACAGCGGCCAATGTCGACAATGACTACAAAGAGGCCGGGCGCTACTACGTTCAGGCGATGGCGGCGGACCGTGACAACGGGTTCCTGCGCCAGAGCGCGATGGTGGCCTTCGTTTCCGCGGGTGATTTTGAAATCGCGGAAAATATTGCCAAGGCCATAGAGGCGCTGGAACCGGACAACGTATATGCAGATCTGGTGCTGACGGTCGAGCGGGTCAATGCCGGAGATTTCGATGGCGCTCTGGCGGCTTTCCCGCCGGATGATGCGCAGCTTTCGCCGATGCTCTGGAACCTGATGCGGGCGTGGATATTGCTCGGGCAGGGGGATACGGCTGCGGCCTTCGACGGTTTCGACAATATGAGCGAGAACCCGACGATCGCGCTGTATGGCCGTTACAACAAGGCGCTCGCGCTGGCCTATAGCGGTGATCTGGAAGGGGCGAGCACAATTCTGGATGGCAATGGAGAGACGCCGCTGCACCTCAATATCGGCAGTATCGTGGCCCATGTGCAGATTCTGTCCGAACTGGGCCGCAATGCGGAGGCGCTCTCGGTTCTTGACGGAGCAGCGCAGCGCGGATTCCGGGATGTGCAGTTGCAGGACTTGCGCGCGCAGCTGGAGGCCGGCGAGAGCCTGCGGTTCACGCAGGTGGACGATCCTTCCTATGGCATGGCCGAGGCGCTGGTGACCATCGCCGAAGCGCTCAGCCGTGACGAGCCGAACCGGCTGGCGCTGTTCTATGCCCGTCTGGCGCAGCAACTCCGCCCGAGTTCGGTCGAGGCAACCATGCTGGTGGGTGATATTCTGGAACGCACCAGTCAATACGCGCTGGCCGAGGAAGCCTATGCCGCCGTGCCCAGGGAAAGCGGCGAATACAAAAGCGCCAACATCGGGCGGGCCGAGGTATTGCGCAAGAAGGGTGACATAGCGGCGGCGACCGAAACGCTGGAAGCGTTGGCCAGGGACTTCCCGCAGGACATCAATGTGCTGAACGCGCTGGGCGATATTTATCGCGGCGCGGAGAATTACAAGGATGCCATCCAAGCCTATTCACTGGCTATCGACCTGCTGGAAAACCCGCCCGCCGGATACTGGGTGCTCTATTATGCCCGTGGCATCAGCTACGAACAGACCGGCCAGTGGCCCGAGGCCGAGGCCGATCTGCGCCGCGCGCTGGATCTGTCGCCGGACCAGCCGCAGGTGCTGAACTACATCGGGTATTCGTTTCTGGAAATGCGCGAAAACCTCGACGAGGCGCAGCAGATGATCGAAACCGCCGCGGCGCGTATGCCCAACAACGGCTATATCATCGACAGCCTCGGTTGGATGTTCTATCGCCTCGGTAAGTTCGAGGAGGCCGTGGCGCCAATGGAAAAGGCCGTCGAGCTGATGCCGGTTGATCCGATCATCAACGACCATTTCGGTGACGTTCTGTGGAAGGTCGGGCGCAAACGCGAAGCGGCTTTCCAGTGGCGTCGCTCGCTGTCGTTCAATCCGGAACCCGAGGATGCGGCGCGCACCCTGCGCAAGATCGAAGTCGGCCTCGACGTTGTTCTGGAAGAAGAAGCGGCCAAGTGATGATCCGCGAGGTTGCCCGCGCCAAGGTCAATCTGTGTCTGCATGTGACGGGGCAACGGGCGGACGGTATGCACCTGCTCGACTCTCTGGTGGTGTTTCCCGACGTTGGTGACGTGCTGGAGGTGGAACCGGCGCCGGTGCTTTCGCTGGAGATCGACGGGACGTTTGCGGCAGGGCTCGGGACGAATGACAATCTGGTTCTGAAAGCCGCGCGACTTTTTCCCGATACCGGAGCGGCGATTTCCCTGCACAAGATGCTGCCGGTTGCCTCCGGCATCGGCGGCGGTTCGGCGGATGCGGCGGCGACACTGCGGGCCATGTCCGGATTGCTTGGCGTTTCGCTGCCTTCGACCGCCGATCAACTCGCACTCGGTGCCGACGTTCCGGTTTGCGTGCGGCAGGAACCGGTGCGGATGAGCGGCATTGGCGAGCAGCTTTCGCCCTTGCCCGCCTTGCCGTCCTTCTGGATGGTTCTGGTGAATGCGGGGGAGGCCGTGCCGACCGGTGCGGTTTTTTCCAATATGGCCTTGCGGAACTACGCGCCGGTGTCTCCGGTCAGCCGTTTTGCCGATGCCGCAGAGCTGTTTGACTATCTGGCGGAACAGCGGAATGACATGCAGGTGGCCGCCATCGGAATTTCGCCGGCAATCGGTGCGGTTCTGGACGCTATCGCCGGAACAGAGGGCTGTGCTTTGTCGCGGATGAGTGGCTCCGGCGGCACCTGCTTCGGCCTTTATGCGACCGAATCCGAGGCTCGCACTGCTGCAAGATCGCTTTCCGGCGCACATCCCGATTGGTGGGTCGTCGCGGCGCCCGTCTAGACGATCCGTGAAACCACGAAATCGGCGAGGTCGTGCAACAGGTTGCGCAACTCGCTTTCCGGCAGGTTCTCCAGCGATTTCTTGGCAACATTGGCCCAGTCGATAGCCTTCCGGCGCGTCGCTTCGAGCGTGCCGTGGTCACCCATCAGCGCCATCGCGTGTTCCAGATCCCCGCGTCCCTGCTCGCCCTTTTCGATCACCCGCTGCCAGAACGCCCGTTCTTCTCCGTTCGCTGCAGCCACCGCCAGAATTACCGGCATGGTCAGCTTGCGCTCGCGGAAATCGTCGCCGGTGTTCTTGCCAAGCGAGGCGCTGGCACCGCCATAATCCAGCAGGTCGTCAACAATCTGGAAACTGATACCCAGCGCATCGCCGTAGTCCCGCAGGGCATCGACGTGATCCTCCGGCGCGCCGGCGATGACGCCGCCCACCTCGCAGGCCGCGGCAAACAGGGCTGCGGTTTTTCCGCGAATGACCTGCAGGTAAATTTCCTCGGTAGTCGATAGGTTCTGCGCTGCGGTCAGCTGCAGAACCTCGCCCTCGGCAATCACGGCCGAGGCATTGGCGAGGATATCCAGCACCCGCAGGCTGCCGGTTTCCACCATCAACTGGAAAGAACGTGCAAACAGGTAATCCCCGACCAGAACCGAGGACTTGTTGTCCCAGAGAAGATTGGCCGTCGGGCGCCCGCGTCGCTGGCCGCTCTCGTCCACCACATCGTCGTGCAACAGGGTCGCGGTGTGGATGAATTCCACCGTCGCCGCCAGTTTGACGTGGTCGGCGCCGCCGTAGCCGCAGATTCGCGCCCCCGCCAGTGTCAGAAGCGGACGCAGGCGTTTGCCGCCGGCCTCGACCAGATGCGCGGTTACTTCGGGGATGCGCGGGGCATGTTCGCTGGCCATGCGGGCGCGGATCAGGGTATTGACCGCTTCCATATCGTCGGCGAGCAGGTGTTGAAGCCTCTCGAACGGCCCGTTTGTGCCTGACATGCTGTTTTCCCCTCGTTTACTACCTCGACGCGCCTGCTGCGGTCTCGTATCCTGCCGGCCATGAAAGAGATCCTGCGAACCACCGATCCGACCATTGTCGCCTTTGCAAGCGCGCTGCTACGGGCCGAAGATATAGAGCCCTTTGTGCTGGACGTAAACATGAGTGTGATGGAAGGCGGTATCGGCCTGTTTCCCCGTCGGCTTACTGTTGCCGATGCGCATGTCTTTCGCGCCCGCGCGATCCTGCTCGACAACGGTATCGAGCTGTCGGAGGAGCGATGAGTTTCTCTGATGACCAACTGAGCCGCGACGATTTCCTCGGCGGCGCCTTGCGCATCTGGCAGCCGCTGAACGGTTATCGCGCGGCCACTGATCCGGTGTTTCTGGCCGCTGCTGTCGGGGCCAATCCGGGCCAGTCGGTGCTGGAACTCGGCTGCGGCGCCGGTGTGGCGCTGGCCTGTCTGTGCCGCAGGGTCGACGGGTTGCAGGCTCACGGGCTGGAGTTGCAGGCAGGTTACGCGGAACTGGCGGAGCGGAACGCGCGGGACAACGGGTTGGAGATGACCATCCACCCGGGGGACCTGCTGGCCATGCCCCGCGTTTTGCGCGCGCTGGATTTCGACCATGTGTTCGCCAACCCGCCGTTCTATCCCCGCAACGCTGCGTCCGGCCCGAAGGATTCGGGACGCGATACCGCCCATCGGGAAGGGGAGGCGCGTCTGGAGGACTGGATCGTCATCGGCCTGCGTCGTTTGAAACCGCGCGGGCATTTCACCATGATCCACCGCAGCGAACGTCTGGGCGATATCCTTGCCGGATTGCAGGGCAAGGCCGGCGATATCCGCATCCTGCCGCTGGTGGCGCGCGAGGGGCAGGACGCGCGGCGGGTGATAGTGCAGGCGCGCAAGGGTGCGGCCGGACCGCTGCGGTTGTTGTCGCCGTTGGTGCTGCATAAAGGGGCGGCGCACGAGAAGGACGAGGACAGTTTCAATACAACCATAAGAAAAGTCTTGCGCGAAATACAACCTATAGTGTTATAAGCTTACTTGTTGTTAACGAATTCCGTGTATCGGGGATTCGGAACTATCAGGTGAGGTAACATGAAGGCAGGTGTCGGATTTCTGGTTGCCGCGATGGCGCTTACACCTGTGACCGACGGCCTGTCAAAATCTCTGGCGCTGGACCACTCGGCCTTTGCCGTGACCTTTGCGCGGTATTTCATGGCCGGAGTTGTTGCACTGCTGCTGGCGCTCCTGTTGAAGAAGCCCCTGCATATCCCGCGTCACGACCGGTTCGGGCAGGTTTGGCGCACGGCCCTGATGATGGGGGCGATGATCCTGCTGATTTCGGCGCTGTCGATGGTTCCGCTGGCCAAGGCGGTGGGGGGATTTCTGATCGCGCCGGTGGTCGCATCACTGATTTCCGTGTTGCTTTTCGGGGAA
>WFTU01000070.1 GCA_015485375.1 Paracoccaceae bacterium
GTCTATGCCTATGCTTTCGGCGACGGTCTGGTGAACGCGCTTTATGCGGTTTACGAAGAAGGCGGCGCGGATTTTCAGGAAAAATACTTCGACATGCTCAAGGCCGGTGGCTCGAAGCACCACACGGAACTGCTGGCGCCCTTCGGTCTGGACGCCAGCGACCCGAGTTTCTGGGACAAGGGTCTGTCGATGATCTCAGGCATGATCGACGAACTGGAAGCGATGGAGGGCTAGCGCCCTCCCCGCGCCTAGACGGCCAGAACGGTTTCCAGATGCCTGGCCATCTCGTCGGTCGGCGTATTGACGAGGTTCTTGTCCAGCTCGGCGTAGATATCCACCTTGCCCGCCAAGGCGTCGCGCAGCTCGCCAAGCATTCTGGGTGCGGCGACCAGAACCAGCCGGTCATAATCGCCGGTACGGAACGCCGCCTCGACCAGTTCGGCCAAGTATACAGCAAAATCGTGCCGGTTCGCATCACGGATCGTCGTGCGCGGCTCTACCCCTGCCGTCGGCCCGTACGCGGCCTGAGTCAGGGTCGGACGGTCGGCGAATTTGTGATGGACCACTCCGCTTTTTTCGATCGATACTTGCGAAAACTGGTAGACGCCCTTGCCGACGCCGTCATTTTCCAGCATTCGCGCCTCGGTCTCGCTCGCAACAACTATGTAGGTTTTTATCGGTCGCATGGCTCTGCCTCCTGTGCAAAACGGTTCAGCGTTCTCCCCTGTATTTAGGCAGGAAAACCGGAAAACAAACCATGATGCAGGTCAACCGGACCTTTAACCCTGTCTAGTCGTGGAAGTGACAGGCAACCATGTGGCCGCGGCCCACGTTTTTCATCTCGGGTTTCTCCAGCGCGCATTTCGGCTCCGCCCGCAGACAACGAGTGCGGAAAACACAGCCCGATGGCGGGTCGATCGGTGACGGCAGGTCCCCCTCGATCAGGATCACCTCCTTGTTGCGCTCGATTGCCGGATCGGGGATCGGCACCGCCGAAATCAGCGCCTGCGTGTAGGGGTGGCGCGGACGGGCATAGAGCGTCTTGCTGTCGGCCAGTTCCACCATATTGCCCAGATACAGAACCATAATCCGCGTGCTGATATGTTTGACGATCGACAGGTCATGCGCGATGAAAATCAGCGCCAGCCCCATTTCCTCCTGCAGTTCCATCAACAGATTGATCACCTGCGCCTGAATGGACACATCCAGTGCCGAGACCGGCTCGTCACAGATAATCAGCTTCGGTTTGAGGATCAGCGCGCGCGCAATGCCGATACGCTGGCACTGGCCGCCGGAAAACTCGTGCGGGTAGCGGTTAACCAGATTGGGCAACAGGCCAACCCGGGTCATCACCTCCTCGACACGGGCGTTCACCTCGGCCTTCGGAGTTTTCGGGAAGTGGGTTTTCAACGGCTCGGCAATAATCTCGCCGATATTCATACGCGGATCGAGGCTGGCCAGAGGATCCTGAAAGATCATCTGAACCTCTTTCCGCTGGTCCCGCATCTGCTTGCGGTCAAAGGCCAGAAGGTCCTGACCGAGCCAGAGGATGTGCCCGTCCTCGGCCGGCACCATGCGGATCACCGCGCGCGCCAGCGTGGACTTGCCACAACCCGACTCGCCAACGATGCCGAGGGTTTCACCGGCCTTGAGGTCAAAGCTCACCCCGTCCACGGCCTTCAGCCGGTCGGGCTTGGTCCAGGGCATCGCGCCCTCGCGGGTAACGTCGAAATAGACTTTCAGGTTGTCGACCTGCATCAGGGTTTCGCCACTCATTTCACCACCTCCGCTGCTACATGACAGGCTCGCAGATGCCCCGGACTCCCGCTCACCGGCGTCAGAGTCGGCATGGCCTCCTGACAGGCCGGAACCGCATAGGTGCAGCGCGGGGTAAACGGGCAGCCCTTGGGCAGGACCATCATATTGGGCGGATTGCCGGGAATGGTCGCCAGCTCTGCCTCGTCATGGTCCAGCCGCGGCACGGCACTCAGCAATCCGCTGGTATAGGGATGCGTCGGGCGGGAATAGAGGTCATCGGTTTTCGCGAACTCCATCACCTGCCCGCCATACATCACCAATGTATCGTCGCTGTTACCGGCAACGACGCCGAGGTCGTGGGTAATCAGGATGATCGAGGTTCCGAATTCCTCCTGCACTTCCTTCAGCAGCTTCATGATCAATGCCTGCACGGTCACATCCAGCGCCGTTGTCGGCTCGTCCGCAATCAGCAGTTTCGGCTGGCACAGCAGCGACATGGCAATCATCACACGCTGGCGCATACCGCCGGAAAACTCGTGCGGATACATGCGCACACGGTTTTTTGCTTCGGGAATTTTCACCGCGTCCAGCATCGCAACGGACTGCTTTACCGCCTCGGTTTTCGACAGGCCTTTGTGGTGCATCAGAACCTCGGCCATCTGGTCCGACACCCGCATAAACGGATTGAGGCTGGTCATCGGATCCTGAAAGATCATGGCGATCTTCTCGGCCCTGATCCGGTTCAGCGCCGCGCCGGAAATATTGAGGATTTCCTCACCTTCGAACCTCACGCTGCCGGTTGCTGTTCCGTTGCGCGCCAGCAAGCCCATCAGCGCAAACACCGTCTGGCTTTTGCCCGATCCGGACTCCCCGACGATGGCAAGGGTTTCGCCCTGCTCCATGTTGAAACTGACGTTGTTGACGGCCCGCACCAGACCGTCGGGGGTTGTGAATTCGACGCTAAGGTCTCTGACTTCTAGGAAACTCATGCCGCCCTACCGATCCTTCGGGTCCAGCGCATCGCGCAGACCGTCACCAATGAAAAAGAAACAGAACAGGCTGACCACAAAAAAGGCCAGCGGGAATACCAGTTGCCACGGCGTGCCGTATTGCACCGTGCCCGCCCCTTCGGAGATCAGCGCCCCCCAACTGGTGTTGGGTTCCTGCACCCCGAGCCCGAGGAAGGAGATGAAGCTCTCCGTCAGGATCATACCCGGAACCAGCAGCGTGGCATAAACCGCAACCACACCCAGAAGGTTCGGGATAATATGGCGCGTGATGATCTTGAAGCCGGAAACACCTGTGGCACGCGCCGCCTCGACAAATTCCTTGTTCTTGATGCTCAGGGTCTGCCCGCGCACGATGCGGCTCATATCAAGCCACGACAGCAGGCCGATCCCGAGGAACAGCATGAAAATCGAGCGCCCGAACACCACCAGCATCAGGATAAGGACAAACATGAACGGAATGGCCATCAGCAGATCGACAATCCGCATCATGACCTGATCGGTGCGCCCGCCGACATAGCCCGAGATCGCGCCATACAGCGTGCCGACAATTACCGCCACCAGCGCCCCGACGACACCGACCATCAGAGAAATCCGCGAGCCCTGCACGACACGGGCATAGAGATCACGGCCCAGCTCGTCAGTGCCGAAGTAATGCCCTGTTTCAAGCGAGGGGCGGCCTTTCTCGGCCACCATCCCGATCACACCCCAGTCGATTTCCTCGTTCGACCATGCGGCGAGATACTGCCCGAACAGCGAAAACAGGATAATCAGCGTCAGGATTATCAGGCTGACCACCGCCGCCTTGTTGTGCATGAAACGCCGCCGCGCATCCGACCAGAGCGAGCGGCCTTTGACCTCGTCCATCTCCGCCATATTCTGCGCGAGGTCGTTTACTTTTTTGCTATCTACCAGCATATCCGGCCCCCCTTAATAGCGGATTTTCGGGTCGATCCACGCATAGATCAGATCTACGACAAGATTGAACAAAATCGTCAGCGAACCGGCCAGAATGGTGATGCCCATCATAACCGCATAGTCCCTGTTGGTGGCGGAGTTCACATAGAAATACCCCATGCCGCCAGTCGAGAAATAGATGTCGATCACAACCGACCCCGTAATCATGCCGACGAAGGCCGGCCCGAGATAGGAGATCACCGGCAGCATCGCCGGTTTCAACGCATGGCGCACAATGATCGTGCGCTCCGGCAGGCCCTTGGCCCGCGCCGTGCGGATATAGTTGGAGTTCAGGACCTCCAGCATGGAGGATCGCGTGATACGGGTGATCGACGCCATATAGCTGGTCGAAAGCGCGATCACCGGCATGACCAGATATTGCCACTGCCCCCCGTTCCAGCCGCCGCCGGGCAACCAGCCGAGCCACAGGGTAAAGACGATCAGCAGCAGCGGGGCCATAACGAAGTTCGGCAACACCTGCGCCCCCACGGCCACCCCGCTGGCAACATAGTCAACCACGCTGTTCTGGCGGATCGCGGCGATTGCGCCGAGCGTCACCCCCACGGTTACGGCCACGATAAAGGAAATGCCGCCGTATTTCAGGGTAATCGGGAAGCCCTGCGCGATGATCTCGTTCACCGTGCGGTCCTTGTATTTGAAGGAAGGCCCGAAATCGAACTGGGTCACCACGCTCCAGGTGTAGTTGACGATCTGCTTCCAGAGCGGCTGGTCCAGCCCGTATTTGGCCTCGATATTGGCCAGAACCTGCGGCGGCAGCGGCCGCTCGGAAGTGAACGGGCCGCCCGGGGCCGCGTGCATCAGCAGGAAGGAGATAATAATCAGGATCAGCAATGTGGGTATGGCCAGTGCGATCCGCTTAATCACGTAGTTCAGCATGTGCAAACCTATGAGAAATTTCTGTCCGGCGTATTGTCCCGAACCGACATATGCGAAGCACCGCGCGGATAAACGCGCGGTGCTCCAGTTCAGATGGCGCTGTTAGTCGGCAACCTTGTACAGGTTACGCGAATACCAGTTCTGCTCGACGTTGTTATAGGGCCAGCCCTTAACATTCGGTTTGAGCATGAACACACCGGTGTAGTGATACACGGGGATCAGCGGCATTTCTTCGGCCAGAATCTGCTCGACACGGGTGTAGTTGGCACTCGGGTCGTCCAGGGTTTTGGCTTCGGCCATCAGGGCGTCAACTTCGGCGTTGTTGTATTTACCGTCGTTGTAGCCGGACTTGGAAGTCAGCAGGTCGAGGAAAGTCGATGCTTCGTTGTAGTCGCCACACCAGCCACCGCGGGCAACCTGGAAGTTGCCGTCATTGCGGTTCTGCAGGAATGTTTTCCACTCCATGTTTGCCAGCGTCGCTTCAACACCGAGTTTCTGTTTCCACATCTGGGTCATCGCGATAGCGATTTTCTTGTGACCTTCGGAAGTGTTGTAGAGAACCTCGATCTGCAGCGGGTTGTCTTTGCCGTAACCGGCAGCAGCCAGCAGCTCGACAGCTTTCGCATCACGCTCGGCCTGTGTCATCTGGCCAAACGGCACATCAGGCACTTCGAAGCCGGCAGTTGCGCCCGGCGTGAAGGTGAAGGCCGGGATCTGGCCAGCCTGCAGGATGTTCTCGGTAATAACCGAGCGATCCAGTGCATAGGACAGGGCCTGACGGACGCGAACGTCTTTCAGGGCTTCCGGACCATCGTCACGCAGATTGAATGTGTAGTAGTAGGTACACAGACGCGGGAAGGAGGTTGCCTCATCCGGATACTCGGCTTTCAGACGTTTGAACTGGCCCGAGGGAACCGTGCCGCGATCAAGCTCGCCGGCGAGGTAACGGGTCAGGTCGGTATTTTCGTCGTTGATAACCAGAGTCACAACCTTGTCGATGATGGTGTTCTCGTTGTCCCAGTACATCGGGTTGCGCTCGCGCACCATACGCTCCTGCGGCACATGCTCGGTCAGAACATAGGCACCGTTGGAAACGATATTTTCCGGTTTGGTCCAGTCGTCACCGTATTTCTCGATCACCCAGCTCGGGGTCGGGAAAGTGCTGGAATGCGTGGTCATCGCCGCGAAGTAGGGCAGCGAAGCGGTGAGTTTCACTTCGAAGGTGTAGTCGTCAACCGCACGGACACCGAGGGTATCGGGCGATGCCTCACCGGCCAGAACCGGGCCAACGCCTTCGATCGACATGATTTCGGCGAACCAGGAATAGGGCGATGCCGTTTCCGGATCGGCCAGACGACGCCATGCATAAACGAAGTCGTTTGCGGTTACCGGCGTGCCGTCAGACCATTTCGCGTCTTTGCGCAGGGTAAAGGTATAGACGGTTTTGTCGTCGTTCGTGGTGAAACCGGTTGCGACGCCGGGAACGAGGTTGCCATCGGCATCCTGGTTCATCAGGCCTTCGAACAGGTCGCGGATCACGTCGGAGCCGCTCACGTCTTCGACGATCTGCGGATCAAGCGACGACACCTCGTCAAGAACGCTATAGGTAAATGTCTGGTCTTCGGCCAGTTCTTCCCCCGTTACCGGGTGGGTTTTGGCCGCAAGCACCGGCGAGGCCGCCAAACTTGCCGCGACAAAACCTGCCGCCAGAGCCTTGGAAAAATAGCTCATATTTCATCCTCCTTATGGATACAATTTTTTGGTCTACGTGGCGCAAGTCGAATGCTCGCGCCGTTTTTCGAGCAAACCATCGCGACACTTTGCCCTAGGTTCATGCACCGTTCAACTGTTTCCCTGACGTAAACGTGATTTTACGCCCGCAATTCATTAAGTTTTTCTGAAGGATGTCGCTTGGGCGACTATCGCTTGCGCTCTACAATCTGTCGCGGAGACTGAACCATGTCATGGCCAGAACCAGCATCGGCAGGCGCAGCAATGTCCCGCCAGGGAATCTCTTGGTCGGCACGTTCGCCATGATATCGAAACGCTCCGCAACCCCGCTGATCGCCTCGGACATCAGTTTCCCTGCGAGGGTCGCCATAGCCACCCCGTGGCCGGAATATCCCGACGCAGACAGGATATTCGGGGCAATCCGGCGGAAATCCGGCATCCGGTTGATGGTAATCCCCAAAGTGCCGCCCCAGGCATAGTCGATCTTCGCCTTGGCAAGTTGCGGATAAATCTCCAGCATCGGTGTGCGGGCCTTTTCCGCGAGGTTGTCCGGAAACTTGTAGCCGTAGCTCTCGCCGCCGCCAAACAGCAGGCGGTTGTCCTCCGAAAGCCGGTAATAATTGACCACGAATTTGCTATCCGCCACCGCGACATCGTCACGGATCAGCTCGCGGGCTTTTTCTTCACCCAGCGGCTCGGTTGCAACGATAAAATTGTTGATCGGCATGACATGCGCCGCCGTTTCGGGCTCCATCGTTCCCAGATACCCGTTACAACCGAGCGCTACAAACCGCGCGTTCACCCGCCCTTCGGGCGTCACAACCTCGGCGGGTTCACCCTCGCCAACCCGGGTCACACGCGATTCCTCGAACATCCGCACTCCGGCGCGGGCGCAGGCCACAGCCAGCCCGAGCGCGAAATTCAGCGGGTGCAGATGCCCCGCGCCCCAGTCCATCGACCCGCCGCAATAGGCCTCGGTCCCCAGCGCCGCGCGGATCGCTTCAGCGTCCAGCGCCTCGATCTGGTCATAGCCGTATTCCTTTTGCAGCTTTTCAACATAATCGAAAGAGTGGTGCAGGTGTTTTGGCTTGAGTTCCGCATGCATGACACCGGGTTTGTAACCGCAATCAATCTTGTGCCGCTCGATCAGTTCGCGCACCGTCGCCTTGGATTCCTCGCCCATCTCCCAAAGCTGGCGCGCGTGTTCCCTGCCAACCATTTTTTCCAGATCATCCTGCTCCACCCGCTGGCCGGAACCGACCTGCCCGCCGTTGCGCCCCGAGGCCCCGAAACCGAGCCGCTGCGCTTCCAGCAGCACAACATCGAAACCGCGCTCCGCCAGATGCAGCGCCGTAGACAGGCCGGTATACCCGCCGCCCACCACGCAGACATCACAGGAAACCTCTCCCTCGAGCTTCGGAAACTTCTCCAGAAACTTTCCGGTCGCCGTGTAGTAGGAGTCAGGGTATTCCCCCTGACGGTCGTTGATCGTCAGCAAATCCATCAGACATTCAGAAGCAGATGCTCCCGCTCCCATGGCGAAATGACGGCCAGAAACGCTTCGGCCTCGTGGCGTTTTATGGCGGTGTAAACGGAACAGAACTCCTCGCCCAGCACTTCGGCCAGTTCCGGCGCCTCGTCAAACAGCTCCAGCCCGCGCATCAGGGAGCGCGGCAAGGCATGGGGCTGCTCGTAAGCCTCGCCTGTCAAGGCTTCGCGCGGTTCAAGTCCGTTTTTCATCCCCAGATACCCGCAAGCCAGCGAGGCCGCGAGCGCCAGATACGGGTTGGAATCCATCCCCACCACACGGTTTTCCACCCGCCGCGCCGCATCGCTGGAAATCGGGATCCGGATGCCGGTGGTGCGATTGTCGGCACCCCACTCCAGATTGATCGGCGCCGACCCCGAAGCCACAAACCGGCGATAGGAATTCACATAGGGCGCAAAAAAGCTGATCGCATGGGGGATATATTTCTGCTGCCCCGCAATAAAGTTGTAAAACAGACCGGTTTCCGAGCCGTCCTTGGCCGTAAACACATTGTTCCCGTCCGCATCGGTTATCGACTGGTGGATGTGCATCGCGCTGCCCGGTTCGTCCTGCATCGGCTTGGCCATGAAGGTAGCAAAACAGTCATTGCGCAACGCAGCCTCGCGGATCAGGCGTTTGAAATAGAACACCTGATCGGCCAGCACGACCGGATCGCCATGCACGAGGTTGATCTCGATCTGGCCCGCGCCGCCCTCCTGAATAATCGTGTCGATCTCGTATCCCTGCGCCTCGGCAAAATCATAGATGTCGTCGATCACCTTGCCGTATTCGTCCACCGCCGCCATGGAATAGGCCTGCCGCGAGACAACCCGCCGCCCCGTGCGCCCCATCGGCGGCTCGATCGGCTGCGCGGGGTCGAGGTTCGGCTTGGTCAGATAGAACTCGATTTCCGGCGCGACAACCGGCGTCCAGCCCTCGGCCTCATAGAGTTTCAGCACCCGCTTCAATACGTTACGCGGGGCCAAACCGACCGGTTCACCGTCCAAGTCGACCACATCATGGATCACCTGCACCGTCACATCGTCGGCCCAGGGGGCGGCGACAGCGGTGGAATAATCCGGCTTCAGCACCATATCGGATTCGGTCCACTGGTCCTCGATATCCATATCGACGTAGTCGCCAGCAATAGTCTGGTAGAAAATCGAGGTCGGCAGAAACGTCCGCTCCATCCGGTTGAAGGTCGAGGACGGCATGGCCTTGCCGCGCGACATGCCGACGATGTCGGCGATAATACACTCGACCTCCTCGATCCGGCGGCCATCCAGCCATTCTTGCGTCGCCTCGGGAAATTTCGAGACATAGTTAACAGGCTTGCGTGCCATGGTTTTTCCTTTATAGCCGCCCGACCGGTTTGCCTTTGGCGCCGTTTTGCTGCGCCAACAGACACAACCAGTCATGCGCCACCGTCGCGGCGGCAATGGCGGTGATTTCGGCGTGGTCATAGGCCGGAGAGACCTCCACCACGTCCATTCCGACAAGGTTAAGCGAACCGAGGCCGCGTATCAACTCCAGCGCCTGCCAGCTGGCCAGACCACCGGAAACCGGCGTGCCGGTGCCGGGCGCAAAAGCCGGGTCCAGCCCGTCGATATCGAAGGAGATATAAACCGGCGCGTCGCCTGCCCGCTCCTTGATGATCTTCAGCGCCGCATCAATGCCGTTGCGATGCACCCACGGGGCGGTCAGAATCTCGAAGCCATGATCGCTGTCATTGTAGGTCCGCAACCCGATCTGGGTGGATTTCGACACGTCAATCACCCCCTCGGCCGCCGCGCGCCCGAACATGGTGCCATGGTCAATGCCGCCGTGGTCCTCCCATGTATCGCAATGGGCATCGAACTGGATCAGGGCGACGGGCCCGTGTTTCTCGGCATGCGCCTTCAACAGCGGATAGGCCACGAAAGGGTCACCGCCAAAGGTCAGCATCTTCGCCCCGCTCGCCAGAATATGCGCCGCATGCGCCTGAATATCGACAGGCACCGAGGCCGCATCATGCGGGTTCAGCATACAATCACCCCAGTCGATCACCGCCAGCGTTTCAAACGGATCGAACCCGAAGGGAAAGGCCAGCAGCTCCGCCAGTTGCACCGATGCCTCGCGAATGGCCCGCGGCCCCAGACGGCAACCGGAACGATAGGTGACAGCGCTGTCATAAGGCACACCGCTGACCACCACATCCACCCCCTCAAGGTCACGCGAATAGCGCCGCCGCAGGAAGGACAGCGCCCCGCCATAGGTCATTTCTGCCCAGCGTTCCTTGTTGCCCTTGGCCCGAAAGGCCTGATCGCCCGCTCCCATTATTTCACCTTCTTGCGCATAAAATACCACGAAATCGAGATGCCGATAGCCACCGCCACCACGATCAATGTCGCCAGCGCGTTAATATCGGGACTGACCCCGAGCCGCACTTTCGAGAATATCACCATCGGCAGGGTGCTCGCTCCCGGACCGGAGACAAAACTCGCCACCACCAGATCGTCGAGCGACAGGGTAAAGGACAGCAACCAACCCGACACCAGCGCCGGCGCGATCATCGGCAGGGTGATGTCAAAAAACACCCTGAGTGGCTTGGCGCCGAGGTCGGCCGCGGCCTCCTCGATGGAATCATCCATATCGCTCAGGCGCGATTGCACCACCACGGCGACATAAGCCATGTTGAACGTTGTATGCGCGATCACGATCGTCAGGAACCCGCGCCCCGACGGCCAGCCGAAAAGCGACTCCATCGCCACGAACAGCAACAGCAGTGACAGGCCGGTGATAACCTCCGGCATGACCAGCGGCGCCGTGACCATACCGGTCAGCAATCCGCGCACCCGCACCCGCCCGAAACGGGTCAGGACCATCGCCGCCATCGTTCCCAGAACCGTGGCCAGCGTTGCGCTTATCACCCCGATTTTCAGGCTGATCCATGCCGCCCCGAGGATCTGCGGATCGGTAAACAGTTCGCCATACCATTTGGTTGACCAGCCGCCCCATACCGTCACCAGTTTGCTTTTGTTGAAGCTGAAAATAATCAGCGAGGCGATCGGAATATACAGGAACAGAAATCCGGAAATCGCCACAAACGGCAGGAAAAAACCGCGTTTCATCACGCTTCCTCCTGCTTCGATTGTGCCAGCCGCAACAGCATGATCGGAATGACCAGCAGCACCAGCATGGCAATCGCCACCGCCGAGGCCACAGGCCAGTCACGGTTACTGAAGAACTCCGACCACAGCACCTTGCCGATCATCAGCGTATCCGGTCCGCCGAGCAGCGCCGGAATGACGAACTCGCCGATTGCCGGAATAAATACCAGCATGGAACCGGCAATGATCCCCGGCAGGGACAGCGGCAGCGTGATCTTGAAAAACGTCGTGATCGGGTTCGCGCCCAGATCGGCCGAGGCCTCCAGCAGCGAGTCATCCAGCTTCACCAGATTGGCATAGAGCGGCAGGATCATGAAGGGCAGATAGGTATAAACGATACCGATATAGACCGCGACATCGGTCTGCATAATGATGAGCGGCTCGCTGATAATACCGAATTTCAACAGGATCGCGTTCAGTATCCCCTTGGTTTTCAGAATGCCGATCCACGCATAGACACGCAACAGGAACGAGGTCCAGAACGGCAGCACAATCAGCAGCAGCAACAACGAGCGTTTCGGCTCCGGACTGCGCGCGATATAATAGGCCATCGGATAGCCGATCAGCAGCGTGAATATGGTCGAGAAAAACGCGATCTTGATCGAGGACCAGTAGGCCTTGATGTACAGCGAATCCTCCCAGAGGTAGGAATAATTCCCGAAGGTATAGTTCAGCGACCACCCCCCGTCCGCGCCCCGCTCGAACAGCGGGGAATAGGGCGGTCGGGCAATCATCGGTTCGGCCACGGAAATCTTCAGAACCACCCGAAACGGGATCAGGAAAAACACCAGCAGCCAGAGGGTCGGAACAGCAATCACCAGCCCGCGCCCGCTGAACCCCAGCTTGCGCAAAATGCGCGCTGTTGCCTGCCAGCCACCGCTTTTCCGGATCGCCTCGCTCATTTTGTCAACACCACACCGGCGGAGGCTTTCCAGCACAGAAACACCCGCTCGTCCCATTTGATCGGCGTTTCCTCGTGTACGAGGTTCGAGCGCGTCACCCGCACCACCTTGCCCGTGTCGAGCAACACCCGATA
>WFTU01000071.1 GCA_015485375.1 Paracoccaceae bacterium
CCCGCGCTGTCACCGCCAACTCCGAGGTTTTCCGGATCGACGCCCAGTTCCTCCGCCCGTTCCACAACCGACAGGAACGCCGCCTCGCAATCCTCCGGTCCCGCCGGAAACGGGTGTTCCGGCGCCAGACGGTAGTCGACCGAAATCACCACCCCGCCCCAGAATTTCGCCAGCTTGGCGCAGGTATGGTTGTGGCTGTCCAGATCGCCCTGCACAAAGCCGCCGCCGTGATAATAGACCATCGCCGGACGAGGCTCCGTGTCCGTATGATCGCTGAACAGCCGCGCGCGCACCGGTCCCGCCGCCCCGTCCAGCGTGATATCCTCGATGCGGGCAATATCGACCTTCACGTCGAATTTGCCGGCCACATCGCGCAGCATCTGCCGGCCTTCCGCGACATCCGGCACCTCGCCCGCCGGCCGCATCAGCGCCACCAGCCGCCCGACGGCAAAGGCCTTCGGGTCAATCATCTCGCCGCGATACATATCCCGTTTCGGATTGAGCGCCGCCACGACTCCCTCCGGCAACAGGACCCGCACCACAGCCCCGATCATCGCGATTTTTCCCATGACGTCCCCGCTTTTTGCAAAATCCGGAAAAAACTAGCACAAAATCGCGGTTTGATAAAATTTTCTTAACTTTTCCTCCCTATAAACGATTCCACTGAGCGATAGAGGCTCCGAGGTCTCAGGGTTTATCGCGCCAAGACTGAATATTTCCTTAACCGCTGCGGAAAAACCCGCAGCAAGCCCAACCCGCCCGATCATTGCGCCGATTCACGACCGGCACATGTCAGCAATACGCTCACGATCGGGCCTTGGCGCGGTAAGCTCTAAATACAGGTGGATTCCGACCCGAATTCCCCGATCGCCAGAGGCCAAGGCCTCCTCCGAGATTATTCCACGAAAATGGTGCTGTTTCAGGCAGGCGCCATATTTTTTGTGCCCGGTTTTCGGGTATCGGCCGTTTCCCCCGCAAGTCGCACAAGGCTCCGACCCACCCTAGCCTGCTGTCTCGCTGCCGAACCCACACCCGTTAACCGTTCCGCAACGTTTCCACCGATCCGAAAACCCAATAAATCCAATTATATAACGCCGACCTCCAAAACCACTAAACCGGTTTAGTGGTTTTGAAACCCGCCCGCGACCACGCGCCTCTTGCCTTCCGCGCGCGGCAGGTGTCAAATGATTGGAGAGTCACAAGGACAGGGTGCCATGAATATTGCCGACCCCGCCATCACCAGTGAAACACCCCTTGCCCTTCCGGTCTGGATGCAGGAGCTGAAAATCGGCCTGCCGGTGCGGGCGCAATTCGTCCTCTCGGGCAACCTGCGCGACGTTTTCCCCACATCGTCCGGTCGCTTCTTGCACGGTTTCGATGCCATCTGGTCGATCCTCTCCGCCCGGAAATATCAGGCCCTGCTGGTTTTCGATCCGGTGGACGGCCTGCGCCTGCATGCTGCCGCCGCGCCGGATGTCGAGGCACGGCTGAAAGCGGCGGGCGTCGATTTCACCGAGACCTCCACCAGCCTCGAAAACCTGTCGCAACAGATCGCCCTGATCGCCTCCCTGCGCGACATTCCGGTGGCGCTCGCCATCGACTATGCCTCGCAACTGGTGGCCAAACCCTACGATCTGACCGATGCGGAGCGGCAGTTTTTCATCGCTGCCGACAAGATCGCGCTACAGGCCACACCGATGGACGGTGACGCGCGCCCCTCCTTCAACACCATCCTGTGGATGGTCGACCACCCCAACACCCTGCCGGACTGGTTCATCGTCGGCAACGAGAACGTGCGCATCCTTTCCGCCGGCACACCGGATCTGGAAGAACGCTTCGCCATGGCCCGCTGTCTGGTGCCGCAGTTCCCCGACGCCGCCACCATCACCCCCGAAGACCTGAACGACGCGCTGGAGACCTTCGCGCTGGAAACCGAGGGCATGCCCCTGCGCAGCCTCTCCGCCATCGCGCGGCTGGCGAAATTCGAGGGGATCGCGCTGGAAAACGTCTCCGACGCCATTAAATCCTACCAGTTCGGCACCCGCAACAACCCATGGAAATCCGAGGTCATGCGCTCGCGCATCCGCAATGGCGAGGCGATCCTGACCGCCCGCGTCAAGGGCCAGACCCACGCGGTGCGCAAGTCGCTCGACATCCTGATCCGCTCGGTCATGGGGCTGAGCGGCGCACAAAGCGCCAGCCGCCACGGCCGCCCGCGCGGCGTGCTGTTCTTCGCCGGCCCGACCGGCGTCGGCAAGACCGAGCTGGCCAAAACCATCACCGAACTGCTGTTCGGGGACGAGACCGCCTACCACCGTTTCGACATGAGCGAATTCAGCTCCGAAAACTCCGAATCCCGCCTGATCGGTGCGCCCCCGGGCTACATCGGCCACGATCAGGGTGGAGAGCTGGTCAACGCCGCCCGCGCCCGCCCCTTCAGCGTGTTCCTGTTCGACGAGATCGAGAAATCACACCCGCGTATCCTCGACAAATTCCTGCAAATCATTGACGAGGGCCGCCTGACCGACGGGCGTGGCGAAACCGTGCATTTCTCGGAATCCCTGATCATTTTCACCTCGAACATCGGTATTCTGGGCGGTGACCGCGCCATGAACCACGGCATGAACATCATGCCGACCGAAGGCTATCACGAGACCGAACGCAAGATCGTCGAGGCGATCCAGAACCATTTCCGCTTCAAGATCGAGCGCCCCGAGCTGCTCAATCGCATCGGCAAGAACATCGTGGTGTTCGAGTTCATCAAGGGGCGGACTTCAGTGATTATTTTCGACAATATGTTGCGAAAAATCCTGGAGGCTGTGGAGGAAGAACACGGTGTCCACGTCACCCTCGGCGAGGACGCGCTTCTGCAACTGCGCGACCTTTGCTGTTTCGACCTGTTCGACGGCGGGCGCGGCATCGGCAACCGGCTGGAAATCCACTTCATCAACCCGCTGGCCCGCCTGCTGTTCGAACGCGGCAGCCAGCCGGGCGATCATGTGGAAATCACGGACGTGACGACCTCGGACGACAACGAGACCACATTGACCTGATCAGCGGTTCTTGCGCGCCTTGCGACGAGCCAGCAGATAGAAAACCACCGCCAGCACAAACAGCGTCGGCGCGGCGGGCAGCAGCAGGATGCGGAATATCACCTGCTCCCACAGCCACGGCCCGATGTAGCGTTCGATGGCCGGTTGCAGCACTTGCAAGGAGCCGAAATGGATGGTCGCCCAGACATTGCCGATATCGGCAAAGCGGAACGGGTCGGCCTGCGAAATGGTGTTTTTCCAGTCGAACCAGGTCTGCACCGCCCCGCCGATGAAAAAGAGTATTGCCAGTAGCCGCGCCATGATATTATCCACCTAGAAATATGTTTTCATTCGTTTTGCTATGGCGCACACTAGCCGCAACACAGCGCCCGCGCAAATCACAGACGGCGGGTTTCCTCTGACGATACTGCGAGCAAATATTACAATGTTTCAGGATTTCACCACGCCCACTTCCCCCGAAACCGGCGCCCCGCGCCTCGCCGCCCTGCGTGCGCTCCTGCGCAGCGAAAGCCTTGACGGTTTTCTGGTCCCGCGCGCCGATGCCCATATGGGCGAGAACGTGGCGCCTTGTGACGAGCGCCTCGCTTGGCTGACCGGTTTCACCGGCTCCGCCGGCATGTGCGCGGCGCTGCCGGACGTGGCGGGCGTGTTCATCGACGGGCGCTATACCTTGCAGGTGCGCGATCAGGTCGATCTGTCGGTCTATACCCCCGTGCCGGTGCCGCAGGTGAAGCTGTCCGACTGGCTGGTCGAGGCGCTGCCAAAGGGCGGGCGCATCGCCTATGACCCGTGGCTGCACGGCTTTGACGAGGTGGAAAAGCTGGAAAAAGCGCTGGCGGATAAAAACATCACGTTGGTGAAAGCCCGCAATCTGGTCGATGAAATCTGGCAGGACCGTCCCGCGCCGCCCGCGGGGCGGATCGTGGTTCAGGACATCGCTTTCGCCGGAGAAACCCACGAAAGCAAACGCCAGCGCCTCGCGCAGACCTTACAGGCGGCGGGGCAGGCGGCTTTCGTCCTGACCCTGCCGGATTCCATTGCCTGGCTGCTCAATATCCGCGGCTCCGACATTGCCAACACCCCCGTGCCGCTGTGCTTTGCCATCCTCCATGCCGATGCACGAGTCGATCTGTTCGTGAACCCCGCCAAATGTGACGGGACCCTGCGGGAACATCTCGGCACGGAGGTCACCATCCGCCCCGAGGCGAAATTCGCCGACGCCCTCGCCAGACTGGAGGGCAAGGTCGGCGTCGACCGCCAGAGCGCCCCCGTCGCCGTCTCCGACATGCTGGCGACACCTGACTGGGCCGAGGATCCCTGCATCCTGCCCAAAGCCTGCAAGAACGCCGCCGAGATCGCCGGTTCCCGCGCCGCCCATATCCGCGACGG
>WFTU01000072.1 GCA_015485375.1 Paracoccaceae bacterium
CCGCAATTCCTTGACTCCGCGCATAACCGTCGGCCCCTCGGCTGTCGCCGCCAGCGCCGCAAGGATCGGGTATTCGTCGATCATGCTGGCCGCCCGCTCCGGCGGCACCTCAACCCCCTTGAGCGGCCCGAAACGCACCCGCAGGTCGGCCACAGGCTCGCCGCCCTCGATCCGTTCGTTTTCAAAGGTAATGTCCGCGCCCATTTCCAACAGCGTGGTAAACAAACCGTTGCGCGTCGGGTTCTGGCCGATATTGGGCACCAGCACCTCGGACCCCTCCACCAGCAACGCCGCCACAACCGGAAACGCCGCCGAGCTAGGGTCCCGCGGCACGGCAATCTCCTGCCCCGTCAGCTCTGGCTGGCCCTTGAGGGTAATCACCCGCCCCTCGTCGGTAACCTCCGTAGAAATCTCGGCCCCGAAACCGGCCAGCATGCGTTCGGTATGATCCCGCGTCGCTTCCTGCTCGATCACCACCGTATCGCCGCGCACATTCAGCCCCGCCAGCATCACCGCCGATTTCACCTGTGCCGAGGGCATCGGCGTGCGATAGCGCACCGGCACCGGATCCGCCGCCCCTACCAGCGTCAGCGGCAAGCGCCCGCCGGAACGCCCGTAAGCCGTCGCCCCGAACAGCGCCAGCGGATCGGTAATCCGCCCCATGGGCCGCGAGCGCAACGACGCATCGCCCGTAAACGTCGCGGCAATATCCGTCGTCGCCATCGCGCCCATGATCAGCCGCACACCGGTCCCCGCATTGCCGCAATCGATCACATCCTCCGGCTCGGCAAAACCGCCGACCCCGACGCCCTGCACCACCCATTCGCCATCATCCAGCCGCTCGACACGCGCACCAAAGGCCTGCATCGCCTTGGCCGTGTCCAGCACATCGGCGCCTTCCAGCAGGCCGGTGATACGGGTCTCGCCCACGGACAAGGCCCCGAGGATAAGCGAACGGTGGGAAATGGATTTGTCGCCCGGCACATGCGCAACCCCCTTCAAGGGGCCGCTTTTTCGCGATGTCATCGGGCGGAGGGGACCATGCGCCATATCGTCAACCTTGCTGTAAATCCTGTCAGCGCAGCTATAGCCGAGGGCGCGTCAGGGGTCCACCTAAACCCGCCGGAATGTCAGGTAATGCGGCGTCCGCCCCTCGCGCAGGGCCTTCGCCTCATAGCGGGTGCGGGTCCAGTCGCCCCACGGCCTGCGCCAGTCGTCCGGCCCTTCGGCCAGCCATTCGAACTGCTCCATGGCGGTGATAACCTCCAGCGTCTGGCGCACATAATCCGCGATATCCGTCGCCACACGGAACTCCGCCCCCGGTTTCAACGCCTGCGCCAGCGGCACGAGGTTTTCCTCGATCACAAAGCGGCGGCGCTGGTGGCGCGCCTTCGGCCACGGATCGGGATAGAGCAGAAACGCCTTGTCCAGCGAGGCCTCCGGCAGCACATCCAGCAGATCGCGCGCATCGCCCATATGGATACGGGCGTTTTCCACCCCCTCCTCGACAATACGCGGCAGCAGCATGGCGACCCCGTTCACAAACGGCTCGCAGCCGATGATCCCGACATCCGGATAGGTCTGCGCCATGTGCAGCAGGTGTTCACCACCGCCAAAACCGATTTCCAGCCAGACGGGGCGCTCGTCCCCGAACAGCGCCGCCAGATCAACAGGCGAGCGCTCGGGGTTATCCTCCCACTCCACTTCCGGCACGGCCAGCGCCGGCAGGGTGTTCTCGAGATGCTCGATCTGCCCCTTGCGCAGGGTTTTGCCGTGCCGCCGCCCGTAAAAATTACGCCACGGCGAACCGGAAGGATGCTTGAGGTCGCCCATCGGAGCCTAGAGCGCCTTTTTCAGCGCTTCGACCAGGTTGGTTTGTTCCCAGCTGAACCCGCCTTCGGCATCCGGCTCGCGCCCGAAATGCCCGTAAGCCGCCGTGCGCTGGTAAATCGGCTTGTTCAGCTCCAGATGCTCGCGAATGCCACGCGGAGTCAGGTCCATGACCTGCGCCACAGCCCGTTCGATCTCGATATCATCCGCCTGCCCCGTGCCGAAGGTATCGACATAGATCGACAGCGGTTTCGCCACACCGATGGCATAGGAAAGCTGCAGCACACAACGATGCGCCAGCCCCGCCGCCACGATATTCTTGGCCAGATAGCGCGCCGCATAGGCCGCCGAGCGGTCCACCTTGGTCGGGTCCTTGCCCGAGAACGCCCCGCCACCATGCGGCGCGGCCCCGCCATAGGTATCGACAATAATCTTGCGCCCCGTCAGCCCCGCATCACCATCCGGTCCGCCAATCACAAACTGGCCGGTCGGGTTCACATGCCACTCGGTTTCCGGTGTAATCCAGCCATTCGGCAGAATATCCTCGAAATAGGGCTGCACAATCGCGCGAATGTCGTCCGAGGACTGCGCATCGCTTTCATGCTGCGTCGACAACACCAGCGAGGTCACACCCACCGGCTTGCCGTTTTCATAGCGCACCGAAAGCTGCGACTTCGCATCGGGGCGCAGCAACGGCTGCTCGCCGGATTTGCGCACCTCGGCCAGTTTCTGAAGCATTTTGTGGGCATAGTGGATCGGGGCCGGCATCAGCTCCTCGGTTTCATTGACCGCATAGCCGAACATGATCCCCTGATCGCCCGCGCCCTCGTCCTTGTTGCCATCCGCATCGACGCCGCGCGCGATATCGGCGGACTGCGCATGCAGGTAATGATCCACCTTCATATTGGCCCAGTGGAAGCCTTCCTGCTCGTAACCGATGTCGCGCACACATTCGCGGGCGATATCCTCGATCCGGCCCAGCACACTGGCGGGGCCACGCACCTCGCCGCCAATGATCACGCGGTCGGTGGTGGCAAAGGTTTCGCACGCCACGCGCGAATACGGATCCTCCGCCATGAAGGCATCCAGCACGGCGTCGGAAATACGGTCACACACCTTGTCGGGGTGGCCTTCGGATACGGATTCCGAGGTAAAAACATAATTTTGACGAGCCATGATGGCCTCCTCTTGCAGGGACTGCGCGTTAGTTTCTCTAGATGAATCCGGGGGGGGGCGTCAACGGCTCCGGCGATGAAATGCGGAGCCACACGCCGGATTGTCCGGTTTTCACGAAAAACCGCCGGATTCGCGCCTTTTACGCCCGAATAGTTGCCAAAGTGCTAACAGCAGCAATATTCCGAAAACCGGCCAGTCTCCGGTGCGGCTGTAAAGCGGGCGCGGCAGCGGTGCGGGCAGGCTCACATCAATGGAACCGGACTGCCCCAGCGGGATCGCGGCAAGGATACGCCCGAACGGATCGGTTGCGGTGGAAACGCCGGTATTGGCCGAGCGCACCAGCGGCAGCCCCTGCTCGATCGCCCGCGCCCGCGCCTGCACCAGATGCTGATACGGGCCGCTGAACTTGCCGAACCAGGCATCATTGGTGATCTGCAGCAACCACTCGGGCCGCGGGCCGGAGAGCGGCACATCCTGCGCAAAAATCGCCTCGTAGCATATCAGCGGCAGGAAGGGTGGCACCGGACCGGAATCCACCATCAATGCCCCCTCGCCCGCGGTAAATCCGGTGCCGGTCAATCCGGTCAGCGCATCGATCCCCAATTTGGCCACCAGCCCCGAGGCCGGAAAATACTCGCCGAACGGCACCAGATGCCGCTTGTCATACTCCGCCGCGATATTGCCGAGCGGGTCGAGCAGATAAAGCGAATTATACCAGTTGTTCCCCGCATCCACCCGCCGCGCCCCGAACACGATCCGCGCACCGCGTGCCTCCAGCGCCATGCGCTGCAACAGATCGGGACGGGCCGAGGGGATGAACGGCACGGCAGCCTCCGGCCAGATCACCAGATCGGGCTGAGGCCCGCCGTCACCGGCGGTCAGCGACAATTGCCGCTCGAAAAACACCGGCATGAATTCCGGCAACCACTTCAGTTCCTGCGCCGCATTCGGCTGCACCACCCGCACGCTGAACGGAGTCGCCCGCTCCGGCACCGGTTGCGACAACCGGTAAGCGCCGAACCCCCAAAGCACAGCAAGGACAACCGCCCCCGCCACAGCATTGCGCCAGTCCCGCCGGACCACCTGCGCCAGCAAAACCGCCAGTAGGATCGTCAGGAACCCCAGCCCCGGCACCCCGATCACCGAAATCGCCTGCATAACCGGCGTATCCGCCCAGCCATAGCCGATCAACGCCCAGGGGAAACCGGTGAACAGATAGGAGCGCGCCAGTTCCAGCAGCGTCCAGAACACCGCAAATGCAACCGGACTCCCGCGCCGTGCCAGTCCGAACGCCAGCGCCCAGAACAGCGCCAGACCGGCCGCCATGAAAAACAGGGCAAAGGGCGCCATCCAGCCCTGCGTGGCAGCGTCAACCAGAAACGGCTCCACCAGCCACGAGAGCGTCAACCCGAAATAGGCCAGCCCCGCGGTCCAGCCGAACAACGCCGCACGACGCGGCGAAACCGCGCCAGCGTGCAGGCGGAACAATACCGGAA
>WFTU01000073.1 GCA_015485375.1 Paracoccaceae bacterium
CCCGAGGATGTGTTGAAACAGCTCGCCGCTGGTGCCTCGGCCATGCACCGCGTCTCCGAAATCCGCGCCGCGCGGGTGTCGGGGCGCATGGACAACCACGAACGCGAGGTCGGGACCGATTTCGTGATCTCGCTGCAGGGCGAGGATTTTGTGGTCAAGGTCGATGCGGACCGCGAAGGCTCGACGGTTGTTTTCGAAGACGGCACCAGCCTGCGCGTCACCTCCGACTGGAAACCGGGGGAGGGGCTGGCCAAGCTTGACATCTCCGGCGTGCCGGTCACGGCCAAGGTCGAACAGATCACCGGCGGTTTCCGCATGCGCCACCGTGGTGCCGACCTCAAGGTCATCATTCGCACCCCGCGCCTGTTCGAGCTGTCGAAATACATGATCGAGAAGGTGCCGCCCGACACCTCCAGACTGCTCCTTTGCCCCATGCCCGGCATGGTGGTCTCCGTGGCTGTTGCCGAGGGCGAAACCGTGCAGGAAGGGCAGGTGCTTTGCACCGTCGAAGCCATGAAAATGGAAAACGCCCTGCGCGCCGAGAAAAAATGCGTGGTCAGCAAGATCAACGCGGCAGCCGGCGACAGCCTCGCGGTCGACGAAGTGATCATGGAGTTCGAATAGGAAACGATATGATCCCCGACTACCAAACATTGATGCGTCCAGTATTGCAGGCAAGCGCCAACGGCGAGATTGCCATTTCCGATGTGGTTCGGGAACTCGAACAGCAGTTCGGCTTATCCGACGAGGAAAAGGCGAAGCTGCTGCCAAGTGGGAAGCAAACGCAATTTGCAAACAGGGTCCATTGGGCGCGGAGCTATTTAAAACAGGCCGGACTAATCAGGAACCCACGTCGGGGTTTTTTGGAGATAACGGACGAAGGCCGGAAGGCGTTGGCTAGTGACCAAGCAATAAACTCCAAGTATCTCGAACAATTCGACAGTTTTCAGGAATTCCGTTCGCGAACCTCCAAGGAAACTTCTAGCGATAAGGAGCCATCCACAAATCAGGTCGAAACGCCGGACGAATTGCTGCGCACAGCGTATGAACAAATCAACCAGTCTCTGGCGGCGGAGTTGCTGGAAAAATTACGCGACGGCGACCCGAGTTTTTTTGAAAAAACCATCGTCACGTTGCTGCTCACTATGGGATATGGGGCAACGCAGTCAGCCGGAGAAGTTCTTGGCGGAACGAATGATGATGGTGTGGACGGGGTTATCAATCAGGACCCGCTAGGTGTCGACCAAGTATATGTGCAAGCCAAGAGGTATAAGGTCGGGAATAATATCGGCTCGGGTGCGATCCGCGATTTCTATGGAGCATTGGGGCTGAAGGATGTTTCCAAAGGTATTTTCGTTACCACGTCGGCGTTTTCGAATAGCGCCAAGGAGACTGCGAGCAAACTTGGTGCCCGCATTGTTCTAATTGACGGTGTGAAATTGGCAGAGTTGATGATTCAACATCAGATTGGGTGTCGGGTTGAGGAGGTATTCAATATTTCTCGCCTCGACGATGGCTACTTTGAATAAGGAGTTCGAGTGATGGCCGATAACGACTGGAAAGCCCTTGCCGAAAAGGAATTGCGCGGACGTCCGCTCGATGATCTGACGTGGCACACGCCCGAAGGCATCGACGTCAAGCCGGTCTACACGGCCGAGGATATTGCCAATCTGGATCACCTGCATTCCATGCCGGGGCTGGAGCCGTTCACCCGCGGCCCCCGCGCCACCATGTATGCGGGCCGGCCGTGGACGATCCGCCAATATGCGGGGTTCTCGACGGCCGAGGAATCCAATGCCTTCTACCGGCGTAATCTGGCGGCGGGGCAGAAGGGCGTTTCGGTGGCCTTCGATCTGGCGACCCATCGCGGCTATGACTCCGATCACCCGCGGGTGGTGGGGGATGTGGGCAAGGCCGGCGTGGCGATTGATAGCGTCGAGGACATGAAAATCCTGTTCGACGGCATCCCGCTCGATAAAATGTCGGTCTCCATGACTATGAACGGCGCGGTCATCCCGATCCTCGCCAATTTCATCGTCACGGGCGAGGAACAGGGCGTGGACCGCGCCAAACTGACCGGCACCATCCAGAACGACGTGTTGAAGGAATTCATGGTCCGCAACACCTATATCTACCCGCCCGAGCCTTCGATGCGGATTATCTCGGACATCATCAAATATACGTCCAAGGAAATGCCGAAGTTCAACTCCATTTCCATTTCCGGCTATCACATGCAGGAAGCGGGCGCCAATCTGGTGCAGGAGCTGGCCTATACGCTGGCCGACGGCAAGGAATATGTGAAGGCGGCAATTGATGCGGGCATGGACGTGGATGCCTTCGCCGGCCGGCTGTCGTTCTTCTTCGCCATCGGCATGAATTTTTTCATGGAGGCCGCGAAACTGCGCGCCGCGCGGCTGCTTTGGCACCGGATCATGACGGAGTTCGGGGCGCAGAAAACGACCTCGAAAATGCTGCGCACCCATTGCCAGACCTCGGGCGTATCCTTGCAGGAGCAGGACCCCTATAACAACGTCATCCGCACGGCCTACGAGGCGATGTCGGCCGCACTGGGTGGCACACAGTCATTGCATACCAACGCACTGGATGAGGCAATTGCCCTGCCGACGGATTTTTCCGCCCGCATTGCACGCAACACCCAGATTATCCTGCAGGAAGAAACCGGCATTACCAAAGTCGTCGATCCGCTGGCGGGCTCGTATTACGTCGAAAGCCTGACCGCAGAACTGGCCGACAAGGCGTGGGAACTGATCGCGGAAGTGGACGAGATGGGCGGCATGACCAAGGCGGTGGCCTCCGGCATGCCGAAACTCAGGATCGAGGAATCCGCCGCCCGCAAGCAAGCGGCTATTGATCGCGGCGAAGAGGTCATCGTCGGTGTCAACAAATACCGGCTGGAAAAGGAAGACCCGATAGACATTCTCGACGTGGACAATGTGGCGGTGCGCGAAAGCCAGATCGCCCGCCTCAATGCCATGCGCGAGAGCCGCGACGCCGAACGCTGTGCACAGGCTCTCGGCGCGCTGGAAGAATGTGCGCGCTCCGGCGAGGGCAACCTGCTGGAAAAGGCGGTCGAGGCCGCACGGGCGCGGGCCAGCGTTGGCGAAATATCGGATGCAATGGAACGCGCCTTCGGGCGCCACAGGGCGGAGGTTAAGACATTGGCAGGAGTATACGGCGCCGCCTACGAGGGCGACGAAGGGTTCGCGGCCATTCAGGCCGATGTGGAAAAATTCGCCGAGGAAGAAGGCCGCCGCCCGCGTATGCTGGTGGTGAAAATGGGGCAGGACGGGCATGACCGCGGCGCCAAGGTTATCGCCACCGCCTTTGCCGATATCGGTTTCGACGTGGACGTCGGTCCGTTGTTCCAGACGCCCGAGGAGGCGGCGCAGGACGCGGTGGACAATGATGTGCACGTGGTGGGGATTTCCTCGCAGGCCGCGGGTCACAAAACGCTGGCTCCGCAGCTTGTGCAGGCGCTGAAAGACAAGGGCGCGGGCGAGATTCTGGTGATCTGCGGCGGGGTGATCCCGCAACAGGATTATGAATTTCTGTACAAGAGCGGCGTGAAGGCGATCTTTGGTCCGGGCACCAATATTCCTGAGGCCGCTCAGAACATCCTGAAACTGATCCGCGAGGCGCGGGAATAACACGGGAAATATAGGTGTGGTTGTGACAAGAACGTTGCGGACAGGGCTGATTGCCGATAGGTGGTTTAGTGTTGAATTATCTTTCTGCCAAGACCGGAACGCTCATGCCGGTTGGCGCGCCGGAACAGAATGGAGCCGAAATGTCCGATAAAGCCGACACCCCCCACACAACGCCCGCGCTGCGGTATCACGAGATCCCCAAGCCGGGGAAGTTGGAGATCCGCGCCACCAAGCCGCTGGCCAACGGCCGTGATCTGTCGCTGGCCTATTCGCCCGGTGTGGCCGAGGCCTGTGTGGAAATTGGCAAGGACGCGGCGGCGGCGGCGAAATACACCGCGCGCGGCAATCTGGTGGCGGTGGTGACCAACGGTTCGGCGGCCCTCGGCCTCGGCAATATCGGCGCGCTGGCCTCCAAACCGATCATGGAGGGCAAGGCGGTCCTGTTCAAGAAATTCGCCAATATCGACTGTTTCGATATCGAGGTGGATGAGAGCGACCCGGAAAAACTGGCCGATATCGTCACAGCGCTGGAGCCCACTTTCGGGGCGATCAACCTCGAGGACATCAAGGCGCCCGAGTGTTTCATCGTTGAAAAGCTCTGCCGCGAGCGCATGGGGATTCCGGTTTTCCATGACGACCAGCACGGCACGGCGATTGTGGTCGGGGCGGCGGCCACCAATGCGCTGCGCGTGGCCGGCAAGAAATTCGGGGACATCAAGGTGGTGTCCACCGGCGGCGGCGCGGCCGGTATTGCCTGCCTGAACATGCTGGTGAAACTGGGCGTGAAGCGCGAGAACATCTGGCTTTGCGATATCGCCGGTCTGGTCTACGAGGGTCGCGAGGAGGAAATGACGCCGCAGAAGGCCGCTTTTGCGCAAAAATCCGACCTGCGCAGCCTCGACGAGGTGATCGACGGGGCGGATATGTTCCTCGGTCTCTCCGGTCCCGGTGTGCTGAAGCCGGAGATGGTCGCGAAGATGACCGCCCGCCCCATTGTTTTCGCTCTCGCCAACCCGACGCCGGAGATCATGCCGGATGCGGCCCGCGAGGTTGCACCTGATGCGATTATCGCCACGGGTCGCTCGGACTTTCCCAATCAGGTCAACAATGTCCTGTGTTTCCCGTTCATCTTCCGCGGCGCGCTCGACGTTGGCGCCACTACGATCAACGACGAAATGGAAATCGCCTGTGTCGAGGGGATTGCCGAGCTTGCGCGTGCCTCCTCAAGCGCCGAGGCGGCGGCGGCCTACAAGGGCGAGGATCTGACATTCGGCCCCGATTACCTGATCCCCAAACCTTTCGATCCGCGCCTGCTGGCGACCGTTTCCTGCGCCGTTGTGCGCGCCGCGATGTCAAGCGGTGTCGCCACCCGCCCGATTGCCGATCTGGAGGCCTACCGCGAGCATCTCGACAGCTCGGTCTACAAATCCGCCCTGATCATGCGTCCGGTGTTCGAGGCCGCCCGCACCGCCGTGCGCAAGATTGTCTTCGCCGAGGGCGAGAGCGAGCGCGTCCTGCGCGCCGCCCATGCAATGGTCGAGGAAACCACCGACAAGCCCGTCCTCATCGGCCGCCCCGAAGTTGTCGAGGCGCGCTGCGAGAAATTCGGCCTGCCGTTGAAGGCCGGGCGCGATTTCGAGCTGGTCAACCCGCAGAACGATCCGCGTTTCCGCGAATACTGGGGCAGCTATCACGAGATCATGCAGCGTCGCGGCGTCACCCCCGACCTCGCCAAGGCGATCCTGCGCACCAACACCACCGCCATTGCTGCCGTCATGGTGCATCGCGGCGATGCCGACAGCATGATCTGCGGCACCTTCGGGCAATACCTGTGGCACCTCAAATATGTGCAACAGGTGCTGGGCAATGCGGAGCTGCATCCGATCGGCGCGCTTTCCATGATGATCCTTGAAAAAGGCCCGTTGTTCATTGCCGACACCCATGTAAACGCCGAACCGACGGCGCAGCAGATGGCCGACACGGTGATTGCCACCGCCCGCCATGTCCGCCGTTTCGGGCTGGAACCGAAAGTGGCGCTCTGCTCGCACTCGCAATTCGGCAATCTGGACACGGACTCGGCCCGACGGATGCGTGCGGCGCTGGAAATTCTGGATGGCATGGGCCTCGATTTCGCCTACGAGGGCGAGATGCACACCGATGCGGCGCTTGATGAAACCCTGCGGCGCAAGATTTTCCCGAATTCGCGTTACTCCGGCGCCGCCAACGCACTGGTTTTCGCCAATTCCGATGCCGCCAGCGCCGTGCGCAACATTCTGAAAATGGCTGCCAACGGGCTGGAGGTCGGGCCGATCCTGATGGGCATGGGCAACCGCGCCCATATCGTCACCCCATCGATCACCGCGCGGGGGCTTCTCAACATTGCTGCGCTGGCCGGAACGCCGGTGCAAGCCTATGGATAACAAGAAAATTCCGAGGGGGCGTATCAACGCCATTTAAACAAGGGAGACCAAAATGGGTTACAAAGAGGTTTACGAAAGCTGGAAAGCCGATCCCGAAGCCTTCTGGATGCAGGCCGCCGAGGCCATCGACTGGACGAAAAAGCCGACAAAGGCGCTCGATGATTCCAACCCGCCGATGTACCAATGGTATGCGGACGGGGAGGCGAACACCTGTTACAACGCCCTTGACCGCCATGTGGAGGCAGGTCGCGGCGATCAGGTCGCGGTGATCTACGACAGCCCGATCACCGGCTCGCAACGCAAATTCACCTATGCCGAAATGCTCGACCAGGTCTCCCGATTTGCCGGCGCGCTCAGCGCCAAGGGCATCGAGAAGGGCGACCGCGTCGTCATTTACATGCCCATGGTCCCCGAGGCCGTCGTCGCCATGCTCGCCTGCGCCCGCATCGGCGCGGTGCATTCCGTGGTTTTCGGCGGTTTTGCCGCCAACGAACTGGCCGTGCGTATCGACGATGCCACCCCCAAGGCCATCATCGCCGCCTCCTGCGGGATCGAGCCGGGCAGGGTGATCGCCTACAAACCCCTGCTCGACG
>WFTU01000074.1 GCA_015485375.1 Paracoccaceae bacterium
ACCCTGTGCGCCACCCCCGCCACCGCCGGAGCCACCAAAGCCGCCGCCCTGGTCACCGCCGCCGTAGCCGCCACCATAGTCGCCGCCACCCTGACCGCCGCCACCGTCTCCGCGTCCGCCAAGCATTACCAGCTTGCCGTCAAAGCCCTGCAAGACAACCTCGGTCGAGTAGCGGTCATTGCCGGACTGGTCCTGCCATTTGCGGGTCTGCAACTTGCCCTCGATATAGACGGTGGAGCCTTTGCGCAGGTATTGCTCGGCCACACGCACCAGCCCCTCCTGAAAGATCGCGACCGAGTGCCACTCGGTTTTCTCGCGCCGTTCGCCGGTAGACTTGTCCCGCCATGTTTCCGAGGTGGCGATCCGCAGGTTGCACACCTTGCCGCCATTCTGGAACGTGCGCACCTCGGGGTCGCGCCCGAGATTGCCGATGATGATTACCTTGTTAACGCTGCCTGCCATGTCTGTCTCCGTTACGCGATTCTGTCTGGGCGAGATTAACCAACTCTTGCGCCATAGACCACCGATATGGCTAAGAAAACGTAAATGCCTGAACGGAAGGCTAAATCGGGGGTGCCGGGCATTTACCGGATGTAATGTCGTAATTACCTTACATAATGTAAGAAATACTTTACATCAAGTAAGAATTACCTTACATAAACATATCAAACACCGGAGGAACCATGTCCCGTCAGGAAATAAAGGCCTATCAGGCGCTGATCTCCAGCCTGCTCGCATTTTCGATCTATTGCATCTGGATGTTTGTTCTCTACCGTGCCGGACGTTTCGCGGGGGAGGGCAGCAGCGAACTGATGGGCCGGAGCGTGTTTGTCCTGATCGTCCTCGGCATCGTATCCGATCTTGTGGTTCGCCTGGCGCTGAAATTTGCCGGCCTGCGCGCGGATCCCGAGGATGACGCCCTGCCTGACGAGCGCGACCGGATGATCGAGATGAAAGGCATGCAGATATTCCTCGGCCTGTTCGTTCTGGGGGTCTTCGCCGCCATGGGCGCGCTGGCGCTGGGCGTGGCACCTGTGGGCGTGCTGTTTCTGGTTATCGTCGCCATGTTCATTGGCAGCATTGCCGACGACATCGCCAAAATCGCCTTTTACCGCCGCGGGCTGGCCGTATGAAAACCGCAAGGATAGACAATGCCATCCGGCGGCTGCGCTTCGAGCATGACGAGATGACCCAGCAACAGCTGGCCAAATCGGTCGGAGTCACCCGCCAGACCATTATTGCCATCGAAAAGGGGCATTATTCCCCGTCACTCGAAGTGGCGTTCCGTATCGCGCAGGTGTTCGGGAAACCGCTGGAAGAGGTGTTTTCCTTCCACCCCGACCCCACCTGATTTTTCAAAGAAAGATATGACCATGACCGAATTCAAATACAACGCCCGCATTGCCGGCGCCCTGTTTCTGGCCGCTCTGGCGGCAAATCTTGTCGGGAGCGAGTGGCTCGACAGTATCGTCGATGCGCCGGATTATCTGGTGCAGGCCTTTGCCCTCAAGGGGCAGGTGGTGGCTGGCGCGTTGCTGGAAATCCTGTCGGCGGCGGCGGTGGCCGGTATTCCGGTGCTGCTCTATCCGGTGCTTAAACGCTATAGCCGCACGGTGGCGCTCGGCTACCTGTGCCTGCGGATCATCGAGCCGGCGATCACGATGATGATTATCCTCGCCGCGCTCTCGATCCTGTCGCTCGGCCAGACCTTTGCCGCCAACGGCGGGGACGAGGCATCCTATCTTCTGCTCGGTAGCATTTTGCAGGCGGCACGAGGCTGGGCGCTGATGCTCTACATCCTGGTTTTCAGTGTGGCGTCATTGCTGTTCTATGGCCTTCTGTTCAAATCCCGTCTGGTGCCGCGCCTGTTTTCGGTATGGGGGCTGGCGGGCGTTGTTGTTCTGGCAGGCGGGGCTATCGCCAGCATGTTCGGCGTTGCGCTCGACCCGATGGTTTATGGCGCGTTGCTGGGCCTGAACGAGCTGCTGCTGGCGTTCTGGATGATCGTCAAAGGGTTCAATTTCGATTTGGTTGCTGGTTCCGGTCGGGCAGGGGCGCTATAACCCCCTCATGATGAAACCGATGTTCACCGCAGCCCTCCTCGCCACCCTTGCTGCCGCACCGCTTGCCGCGCAGGATGTCGAGGTCAACGGTTTGCAGTTTCAGGGCGTGAACACCTTTATCCGGAACTACCAGAACCGCCCGATGCCCGAGGGCAGCATGGCGGCGGAACTGAATGCCCTGCGCCACCGTATCCTCGCCAACCCCTTCCCGATCCCCGAGGTTGTCACCACCGGCAGCTACTATGAAACCGCGTTGCAGATGGCGGCGAAATACGAAATTCCCGACCAGTTATTTTTCAATCTGGTAACGGCGGAATCAAACTGGGACGCAATGATCGTCTCGCCGCGCGGCGCTATCGGTCTGGCGCAACTGATGCCCGGAACGGCCGAGGAACTGGGCGTGGACCCGTGGGATGCCTATGAGAACCTCGACGGGGGCGCGCGATATCTGCGCCGGCAATACGAGCGGTTCGGCACATGGGAACTGGCGCTCGCGGCCTATAACGCCGGACCGGGCGCGGTCGAGAAATACGGCGGCATCCCGCCCTATCCGGAGACCGAGGAATACGTCGAAAAGATTCTCGGCGATCTGGCGGAGTCCTGAGGTAACCTTTCGTTAACAAACGCTACCCTTTGAAATCAGCCCCTTACACCCGTTTCAAAACCACTAAACCGGTTTAATGGTTTTGAAACCCCGCAAAAAAACGGCGGCAGGTATCCCCGCCGCCGCTTTTCAAATCTGTCAGCCGGCTTAGGCTGCGACGCGGGCGCCGCCACCGTTTACCCAGTGGCCGAGGCCGCCGATGTTGTAGACTTCCTTGAAGCCGAACTGGGCCAGAACCTTGGCCGCCATGCCGGAACGCGCACCGGAGGCACAATACAGCATGACCGGCTTGTCAACATCCAGATCCGGATGGAATTCCGGATGGCGCGGGTCGGCTTTGGTCTGCAGCAGGAACAGCGGAATGTGGATGGCGCCTTCGGCTTTGCCGGTCTGGGCCAGTTCATTCGCGTCGCGCACGTCAATCAGAATAACGTCGTCGTTTTTCGCCTTCGCAACCGCTTCCTGCGGGGCGATGGATTTGATCGGGGAGTTGGCAGCGGGGCCACGGCTAAAGAAGTTCATAACAGTCTACCTTCAGGTTGGTTTGTCTCGTTTCGGATTTGCATATAGAGGGCTTTGCCCCCGTTTCAATGCTTGAACATCAATTTATTCACATTTTTGAATATGTCTACCCCTTTTATTTCACGCCCGCGCAATTTTCCTTGCAATGATCCCGTTTTGTTCCCATTGTGGCCATCACAATTTCCGCGCGCGGGCATATATATCGCCGTGAACAATTTGGGGCACTGAATGGCCGAACTGAAGAATATCGAGGTGCGCGGCGCGCGCGAGCATAACCTCAAGAACATCGATGTCGATATCCCGCGCAACAGGATGACGGTGATCACCGGCCTGTCGGGGTCGGGCAAGTCGAGCCTTGCCTTCGATACCATCTATGCCGAGGGCCAGCGCCGGTATGTGGAATCGCTCTCTGCCTATGCGCGCCAGTTTCTGGATATGATGCAGAAGCCGGACATGGACCATATCTCCGGCCTCAGCCCCGCGATTTCCATCGAGCAGAAAACCACCTCGAAAAACCCGCGCTCCACCGTCGGCACGGTGACCGAGATCTACGATTACCTGCGCCTGCTTTTCGCCCGCGTCGGCACGCCTTACTCCCCCGCTACCGGCCTGCCGATCGAGGCGCAGCAGGTTTCCGAAATGGTTGACCGCATCATGGCGATGGAGGAGGGGACGCGCGCTTATCTGCTTGCCCCGATCATCCGCGACCGCAAGGGCGAATACCGCAAGGAGTTTGCCGAACTGCGCAAACAGGGTTTCCAGCGCGTCAAGGTAAACGGCGAATTCCATGAACTCGAATCCCCGCCGACGCTGGACAAGAAATTCCGCCACAACATCGACGTGGTGGTTGACCGTCTGGTGATCAAACAGGGGCTGGAGGGCCGCCTCGCCGACAGTCTTCGCACCGCGCTCGACCTCGCCGACGGCATCGCCATCCTCGAAACCGCCCCGCGCGGGGGCGAGCCCGAACGCTTCACCTTCTCGGAAAACTTCGCCTGTCC
>WFTU01000075.1 GCA_015485375.1 Paracoccaceae bacterium
CGGGAGAGGACTGGGGCGACAACCCGCTGACCGCGCTGTGCAACACGCTGGAGGAATTTCCCGCGCCGGTAATCTGTGCGCTCAACGGCGGGGTTTACGGTGGCGGGGTGGAGCTGGCGCTGGCCTGTGATTTCCGCGTCGGGGTGACGGGGATGAAGATGTTCGTGCCGCCGGCGAAGCTGGGCATCCACTACGATCCGGCGGGAATCGGGCGGGCGGTGCAACGCCTTGGCGCGCAAATGGCGCGGCGGGTGTTTTTGCTGGCGGAAAAATTCGACGACCGCGCGCTGCTGGACGGCGGGTTTCTGGACTATCTGGTGGAACCGGAGGGACTGGAAAGCAAGGCCGCAGAACTGGCCGAAACCGTGGCGGGCATGGCGCCGATGGCGGTGCAGGGGATGAAACGCACGATACTGGAGATCAGCCGTGGCACGCTCGACGAAGCGGCGGCAAAGGAACGGATCGCGGCCTGTTTTGCCTCTGCCGATCACGTCGAGGGGCTGGCGGCGATGAAGGAAAAACGCGCGCCGAAGTTTACAGGCCGTTAACCCCGTTCAGCATAATGTCACCGACGAGCGCGGCATATTCCTTGCGGTTCTCGATACCCTTGTCGGTGTTCCACATGTAATACCAGTTCAGCGTGCCGAATAGTGACATGGTGATGGAACGCAAACGCTTTTTGTCGGCGGCAACCTCGGGCGAGACCACGGCGCGCAGGGCGTCCATCACCTGCTGCACCAGCGCGCGCTGGTAGTCCATCAGGATCCGGCGGCGCTCGGGGTCGAGCGCACCCATCGCATTGGCCTGCACGCGGTGGTAGTCATCGGCGCCGCGATAGGCCAGCAGGATTTCCAGAATGATGGCGCGCAGGTATTCCTCGGGCGTTTTGCCGGCGGGTTTGACCCCGGCCACGCGGTCGCGCAGGGCCTTCAGGTGGGTTTCCAGAATGTCGAACAGCAGGTCGTCCTTGCTGTCGTAATAATGGTAGATCGCCGCCTTGGAGATCCCGCAGGCCTTGGCAAGCTGGGTCATGGAGGCGCGATCAAAGCCGGTGTCGGCAAAGACTTTCGCCGCCGTGTGCTGGATCAGGTCGCGCTTTTCGTCGTGGTCTTTGGCAATGGTTCTGGCCACGGGCTACTCCTTCGGGCGGTTGTCGACAACGCGCACGGCCTTGCCTTGCGAGCGGACAACATTGCCCGGTTCGGCGACGTTCACATGTGCGGAAACGCCTACCACCGATTTGATGCGCTTGGCCAGAAGATGGCCGGAGGCCTCGCGCGCCGCCTCGCTGGCGGCGGCTTCTGTGGATTCCACGTTCACGATCATTGCATCCATGCGGCCCTTGCGCACCAGCTCGATCTGGAAATGCGGGGCGAGGGAGTGGATCGCCATGATCTGCTCCTCGATCTGCGTCGGGAAAACATTGACGCCGCGCAGGATGATCATGTCGTCGGAGCGGCCGGTGATTTTCTCCATCCGGCGCATGGAACGGGCGGTTCCGGGCAGCAGGCGGGTCAGGTCGCGGGTGCGGTAGCGGATGATCGGGAAGGCCTCTTTGGTCAGCGAGGTGAACACCAGTTCGCCCTGCTCGCCTTCCTCGACCAGTTCGCCGGTTTCGGGGTTGATGACCTCGGGGTAGAAATGGTCCTCCCAGATGTGCAGGCCGTCCTTGGTCTCCACGCATTCGTTGGCGACGCCCGGGCCGATGACTTCGGACAGGCCGTAGATATCGACGGCGTGCATATCAAACGCTTCCTCGACCTCGGCGCGCATGGCGTTGGTCCAGGGCTCGGCACCGAAAATCCCGACGTCGAGCGGGCTTTCGCGCGGGTCGCGGCCCTGTTTGCGGTACTCGTCAAGGATCGAGAGCATATAGGAGGGGGTGACCATGATGGTGGAGGCCTTGAAATCCTCGATCAGTGTCACCTGTCGCGGGGTCATGCCGCCGGAAACCGGAACGACCGTGCAGCCGAGTTTTTCCGCGCCGTAATGCGCGCCGAGACCGCCGGTGAACAGCCCGTAGCCATAGGCCACATGCACCACGTCACCGGGTCGGGTGCCGCTGGCGCGCAGGGAGCGGGCAACGACCGTGGCCCACATATCCAGATCCCGCTCGGTATAGCCCACGACCGTCGGCTGGCCGGTGGTGCCGGAGGAGCCGTGGATGCGGCGGATCTGTTCGCGCGGGACGGCGAACATGCCGAAGGGGTAGTTGTCGCGCAGGTCCTGTTTCACCGTGAAGGGAAATTTCGCGAGGTCGGACAGGGATTTCAGGTCGTCGGGATGCACGCCGGCTTCGTCGAACTTCTGTTTGTAGAACGGCACGTTGTTATAGGCATGCGCCAGCGACCATTTCATGCGCTCCAGTTGCAGCGCCGAGATTTCATCGCGCGAGGCGATTTCGATCGGGTCGAGGTCTTCTTTGCGCGGGGTCAGGTCTTTCATGTGGTTTCCTCGAAATGTTGTCCCTTGATGGTGCGGGAGTTGCCGCGGAATTCGGCGATTACTGTATCATTCTGGTTGGTTACACGCACGTCATAAATACCGTTGCGGCCTGCGCGGGCGACCTCGGTCGCCGTGGCGGTCAGGATGTCGCCGCGCTTGGCGGGGGCCAGATAGGTGATGGAATTGTGCTGCGCCACCACGGCCTGGTTGTAGCTGTTGCAGGCAAAGGCAAAGGCGCTGTCGGCCAGCGCGAAGGTGATACCGCCGTGGCACATGCCGTGGCCGTTGGTGTGGTGCTGCTGCACCTCCATTTTCAACACGGCGGTGCCGGGGCCGACCGATACGATCTCCATCCCCAGCCATTGCGAAGCGCCGTCCGTGGACCACATGGCTTCGGTCGAGCGGCGGGCGCGTTCCTGTGCGGATATGGCCATTTCTCTCCCCTTGCATCCCTGTTAACAAAACATTTGCATAAACCGACCGGTTGGTCAATAGTAATGGCTGCTGATTTGGAATCACAGGTGAATCGTGACTGTTGTAACGA
>WFTU01000076.1 GCA_015485375.1 Paracoccaceae bacterium
ACAAATACCCCTGCCGCAACCCCTACCAGAACATCGCCGACCTCAAGGCGCAGATCGCCGCCAACGCCAAGGGCATTGCCGAGCTGCAAAAGATGGTCAAACAGTTCACGCTTCCGGTGGTCAACGCCTACATGAACCACGTTCAGGACAATGCCGAGGAAAACGTCCGCCGCGTGATCGAGGTCCTGAAGGATTCGGAATGGGAAACGCACACCGATCAGGGCGCGGTCATCAAGGTAAAGATCAGCGTGGACAAGGCGGCGCGCTCCGCCACCGTCGATTTCACCGGCACCTCCGCGCAGCAGGACAGCAACTTCAACGCGCCCGAACCCGTGGCCCGCGCGGCCGTCCTCTATGCCTTCCGCCTGATGGTGGACGGCAACATCCCGATGAATGCCGGCTGCCTGAAACCGATCAACATCATCATCCCCGAGGATTGCATGCTGCGCCCGAAATATCCGGCAGCCGTGGTTGCAGGCAATGTGGAAACCTCGCAACACGTTACCAACACCCTGCTGGCGGCGCTCGGCGCCATGGCCAATTCGCAAGGCACCATGAACAACCTGACCTTCGGCAATGACGAATACCAGTATTACGAAACCATCTGCTCCGGCTCCCCCGCCGGTCCCGGTTTCAACGGCACGGATGCGGTGCAGGTGCATATGACCAACTCCCGCCTGACCGACCCCGAAATTCTGGAATTCCGCTATCCGGTCCTGCTGGAGGATTTCCACATCCGTCGCGGCACCGGCGGCAAGGGCAAATGGCACGCCGGTTCCGGCACACGCCGCACGCTGCGGTTCCTCGAAACCATGGACTGCGCCATCCTGTCCTCGCACCGTACCCTGCCGCCCAAGGGACTGGCCGGTGGCGAGGACGGCGCGCTCGGCCTGACACAGGTGCGCCGCAACGACGGCCGCACGGACACCCTGAAAGGCTGTGACCAGACCGTGCTGGAGGCGGGCGAGGCGGTGATTGTGCAAACACCGACGGCGGGCGGCTACGGCCGCCCCTAGCGGCCGCGACTCCGTGCATATTTGATTTTTCGCATGACCTAATATAGGGTCTCCCGGCTAACATGCACCTAACAGGGAGATAATAATGAAATTCACCAAAATACTGGCGCTGGCTTTTGCGCTTCTGTCCACGACTTTCGCGCCGGCATTCGCCAGCATCAAGGACGCCCCGCAGGCCTATCTGCGCAAGGACACGCAAGAGATCATCGTCTTTGTAAACGACGGCAAACTCTACTGCCGCCGCACCGAGGACAACTTCGAGCTGTGCCACGGTATGGAAGAGCAGCCGGACGGCAGCTGGACCGGTGACAAGATGAAGCATCCCGACATGCCTGGCTTCATGACCTTCAACGGCACGGTGACGTTCCGCGAGGGCGAACTGACCATCAAGGGCTGCGCTGTCGGGAATTCCATGTGCGATTCCGAAGTCTGGATTCGCCAGTAATCCGAAATTTTCGCGGGGGCAACGCTCCCGTGAACACCGTTATTGCCCGCTTACGATTGTCGAATTGTTGGTGGCGGCTTGCGTCAGCGTATCATCGATTCCCTCGTTGATATTGACGGTGCCGGAGTTGATGCCGTTGTAGATCACGAGCACCACGGCCATGGCAATACCGACGATCGCACTCGTAAGCACAACAAAATCAACGGTTACTGCTCCAAGTTCGTCATTCAGGAACGCTTTAAATATACCGGACCACATCGCCGACTCTTTCTAATCTAGACAGTTTAAAACAGGACTTACAAAAAGGAAGTTACAAAATCCTTTACAGATTACGTCAGGAATCGGGCGAAAATTAGGCACGACCCCGCAGAACGGCCCCGAGGCCATTGATTGCGCGGATTCCCGCCCTATCTATCCAGCAAACCCACTCAACAGGAGACACAAAGATGTCCGACACATTCTTCATTGAAAAAACCTTTCCCGGCAGCACCGACGAGGTGATCGAGAAAGTCACCGCCGCGCTTGGCGCGCAGGGCTTCGGCATCCTGACCCGCGTTGATGTCGACAAGACCCTCAAGAAAAAAATCGACGTCGATTTCCGCCCCTATGTGATCCTCGGCGCCTGTAATCCCGGCCTCGCGCATCAGGCGCTCAACGCCCGCGCCGATGTCGGCCTGATGCTGCCCTGCAATGTCACTGTGGAACAGTCCGGCGACAACGAATGCACCGTGCGCTTCCTCGACCCGATCGCCATGATGACCTTCCAGAACCTCGGCACCAATGACGATCTGAAAGCCATCGGCGCACAGGCCGCCGAGAAAATCTCCGCCGCTGCCGCGTCGCTATAACACCCCGAGGGCTGCCAGCTCCGCCTGAAGCGCGCTTGGCAGCTCCTCCTGACCGATTTGAAACAGGCCGGTGTCCTTCGGGGCATCGGCCTTTTGCAAATAGCGCCAGCCCTGAAACGGCCGTTTCTTGAATGCCTCGGTCAGCACGATCTGCGGGTCCAGCACGATGCCGCAGCGCCGGATGCCGTCCTCGCCGATCACCTCGTCGAGCCGCAAAATCCCCTGCCGCGCCAGCATATGCCCCTTGATTACCCAGTAAAGCGAACCACCATCGAGCAGCTCCGCCGCCCGTTTCGGCCACATCCGCGTGACATGGCGCTGCATCTCCGGCAGCCCCTCGGCCCGCTGCCCCTCGGCCCGCCGCCGCTGGAAATCCGCCAGATGGCTGACCGATTCCACGCCCACGCACAGTTTCACAAGATGTAGATCCCCGCTCATGCCCTGTTTCTAACGCAGGCGTGGGCGGACTACCACCGTAAGCCGGATCAAAATTCTTGCTTTGTTCGCCGTCGCGGCGTAGCTTGCCTATCCGCCCACCAGACCGGAGTTTTCGCCCATGACCGCCTTTGCCGCCCCGATTTCCGAATCCATCTGGGACATGAAATACCGTTTCAAAACCCCCGAGGGCGGCGCGATCGACGAAACCGTCGAGGACAGCTGGCGCCGCGTCGCCCGTACTCTGGCCGCCATCGAGGACACTCCCGCCGACTGGGAGGAAAAATTCTATCACGCGCTGGAGGATTTCAAATTCCTCCCCGCCGGCCGCATCCTCGCCGGTGCCGGCACCAGACGCGCCGTGACCCTGTTCAACTGTTTCGTCATGGGCACCATCCCCGACACCATGAGCGGGATTTTCGACGGCTTGAAAGAGGCCGCGCTGACCATGCAGCAGGGCGGCGGCATCGGCTATGATTTCTCCACCCTGCGCCCGCGCGGGGCCGCGGTGGAGGGCGTGGGCGCCGACGCCTCCGGCCCGCTGTCCTTCATGGACGTCTGGGACGCCATGTGCCGCACCATCATGTCCGCCGGCTCGCGCCGCGGCGCCATGATGGCCACCATGCGCGTCGATCACCCCGATATCGAGGATTTCATCACCGCCAAACGCGACGCCGCCCGCCTGCGCATGTTCAACCTCTCGGTCCTGATCACCGACCCGTTCATGGAGGCCGTGAAGGCCGACAAATCCTGGGATCTGGTGTTCAAAGGCAAGGTCTACCACACCGTTCAGGCGCGCGACCTGTGGAACAAGATCATGCGTTCCACCTATGATTTCGCCGAACCGGGCGTGATTTTCATCGACCGGATCAACGAGAAAAACAACCTGAACTATATCGAGACCATCGCCGCCACCAACCCCTGCGGTGAACAACCCCTGCCGCCCTACGGTGCCTGCCTGTTGGGGTCGATCAACCTCGCGCGTCTTGTCGACAACCCGTTCGAGGGCGACGCCGTCCTTAACCTCGAACAGCTCGACAATCTGGTCGCCACCGCCATCCGCATGATGGACAACGTGATAGACGTCTCCCGCTTCCCGCTGCCGCAGCCGGAACAGGAAGCGCAGGCCAAGCGCCGCATCGGCCTCGGCGTCACCGGCCTCGCCGATGCGCTGTTGATGCTCGGCCTGAAATACGGCAGCGAAGAAGCCGCCGCCCAGACCTCCGAGTGGCTCAAGGCCATCGCCGTCACCTCCTACCGCACCTCCGCCCGTCTCGCCGCCGAAAAAGGCGCCTTCCCGCTGTTCGAGGAAGGCCCCTATCTTTCCGGTGACATGATGCGGAAAATGGACATCGAGACCCGCGAACTGGTCGCCGAACACGGCATCCGCAACGCTTTGTTAACCTCGATCGCCCCCACCGGCACGATCTCCCTCTACGCCGGCAACGTCTCCAGCGGCATCGAACCGGTGTTCGCCTATTCCTACACCCGCAAGGTGCTGCAACCCGACGGTTCGCGCACCGAGGAAGAAGTCACCGACTACGCCGTCAAACTCTGGCGCGAGAAATTCGGCGATGCGGAGCTGCCGGAGCATTTCGTCAACGCCCAGACCCTCGCCCCGCTCGACCATGTGCGCATGCAGGCCGCCGCGCAGGAGTGGATCGATTCCAGCATCTCCAAAACCATCAACTGCCCCGAGGATATCTCCTTCGACGATTTCCAGCAGGTCTATATGGAGGCATGGGACAGCGGCTGCAAAGGCTGCACCACCTACCGCCCCAACGGCATCACCGGCTCGGTCCTTTCCGTCAGCGAGAAGGTCGAGGCCAAGCCGGAAGGCGAGGCCCCCGACCACGCGGGCGATGTGGTCTACCTGTCCGAACCCCTCGACCGGCCCGAAAACCTGCAAGGCCAGACCTACAAGATCAAATGGCCCGAATCCGAACACGCCATCTACATCACCATCAACGACGTCATCATCGGCGGCCACCGCCGCCCGTTCGAGGTGTTCATCAACTCCAAGAACATGGAACATTTCGCCTGGACCGTGGCCCTCACCCGCATGATCTCGGCCGTGTTCCGGCGTGGCGGCGACGTCTCTTTTGTGGTCGAGGAACTCAAGGCCGTTTTTGATCCGCGCGGCGGCGCATGGGTCGGCGGCAAATACATCCCCTCGATCCTCGCGGCCATCGGCGGCGTCATCGAGCGCCACATGATCGAAACCGGCTTTATCGAGGGCGAGGGAATGGGCCTCAAATCCGACCCGCAGGCCGAGGCCATGGCCGTCGGCGAGCCCCCCCGCGGCAAAGCCTGCCCCGCCTGCGGCCAATACGCCATGCGCATGGTCGAGGGCTGCATGACCTGCGCCGAATGCGGGCACAGCAAGTGCGGCTAGTGCCCCAGTAGTTCCCCGAGCGCCTTCATACGGGTGAAGAACTCCGCCTCGTTGACGCGCGGAATAATCACCTCGCACCCGTTGATCCGGAAATAGGCATGCGGCCCGACCCCCGGCACGCCGACGCTGCCGAAGGCCACTTCTGTCGCCACTTCCCCGTCGCGCGGCTCCGTGACGGTTTTCTCGAAATATTTCATGTTTTTCGCCTCCCGCTCCCGATATGGCTGCACGAGCATAGCATAAATCGTGAAAATCCCGAAAAACCTTCTCGTCTTCACCCTTCCTTAACC
>WFTU01000077.1 GCA_015485375.1 Paracoccaceae bacterium
CACCTGAACGCACCGGACGTGCGTATCATTGATGCCAGCTATTTCCTGCCCGAAGCGGGGCGGGACGCGAAAGCCGAATACGAGGCGCAGCATATCCCCGGCACGCGGTTCTTCGATATCGACGACATTGCCGACAGCCACTCGGCCTTGCCCCATATGGTGCCGCCGGTGGAAAAATTCATCAGCCGGATGCGCGCCATGGGGATCGGCGACGGGCATCGGGTGATTGTCTATGACTCGGCTGGCATTTTCTCGGCCCCCCGTGTCTGGTGGATGTTCCGCCTGTTCGGCAAACAGGACGTGGCCGTGCTGGACGGCGGCCTGCCGAAATGGCTGGCCGAGGGGCGACCGGTGGAGGACATGCCGCCGATCATGCGCGACCGTCATTTCACCGCGCGGCGCAATGCGGCACTGGTCAAGGACGTGACGCAGGTCGCGGCCTCCTCGAAACTCCGCGACGCCCAGATCGTCGATGCCCGCTCGCCGGAGCGCTTCAAGGGCGAGGTGCCGGAAGCGCGCGAGGAGTTGCGCTCGGGCCATATCCCGAATTCGCTCAACGTCTACTATCAGGACCTGATGAAAGCGGACGGCACCATGAAGGATGTCGCGGATTTGCAGAAAATTTTCGATGCTGCCGGTGTGGACCTGTCGAAACCGACGATCACCACCTGCGGCTCCGGCGTCACGGCCTGCATCCTGTCGCTGGCGATGGAGCGCCTCGGCCATAAACAGAACGCGGTTTATGACGGTAGCTGGTCCGAATGGGGCATGTATAACGACCTGAAGGTGGACGTCGGATGACCGGCACCAAGGCAGGCGAGGTCCGTTCCTATATCGTCACCTATCTGGAGATGGCGGAGCGCCCGACATACCCCTATCCGCCGCTGCCCACAGGCGGGCCGACGGTTCTGTTGGCCGCGGACAACCCGCCGGTGTGGTATTTCCTGAACCTCTATGATGCCGTGGGGGCGGAATACGAGTGGACCGACCAGCACCAGAAATCGCACGGGGAAATTGCGGCGTTCCTGCATGATCCGGACGTGACCCTCTATACCCTGATGCGCAGCGGCTGGCCCGCAGGATTCTTCATTCTGGACGCGCGCGAGGCCGGCGTTTGCGATCTCGCCTATTTCGGGCTGGTGCCCGAGGCGGTCGGAATGGGGCTCGGAAAATACCTGATCCAGACCGCTGTTCTGATGGGCTGGGAAATTCCGGGGGTCGAAAAGCTGACTGTAAATACCAATTCGCTGGACCATCCGCGTGCTTTGCCGCTTTATCAGAAAGCCGGATTCTCTCCTGTCCGTCGCGAGGAGGCCAGCCGTGTGCTGACCCGCGACTGGATTCATGACCACTAAAGGACCGAAATTATGTTCGAGAAACTGAAACCGCAGCCCGAAGACAAAATCATCAAGCTGATCGGCATGTATGCCGCCGACCCGCGCGACACCAAGGTCGATCTGGGCGTCGGGGTTTACAAGGACGCCAGCGGCAACACCCCCGTCATGCGCGCGGTGAAAAAAGCCGAGGCGAAGCTGCTGGAGACGCAGGATACCAAGAAATATGTCGGGCTGCTCGGCAACCTCGATTTCGTCGCCGCCATGCGCGATCTGGTGCTGGGCGATGCGGTCGATCCGGCCCGCGTGACCGGCGCGCAGGAACCGGGCGGCACCGGCGCCATCCGCCAGATTTTCGAGCTGATCCAGATGGCCAACCCCGATGCGACTGTCTGGATTTCCAACCCGAGCTGGCCGAACCACGAGGCGATCCTGAAGCACCTCGGCATGAAAATCGGCAAGTATACCTATTTTGACGACGCGACCTGCGGCGTGGACTTTGACGGCATGATGCAGGATCTGGACGGCGTGGCCGAAGGCGATGTGGTGCTGCTGCACGGGTGCTGCCACAATCCGACCGGCGCGAATATCACGCTGGACCAGTGGCAGGTGGTGACCGATCTGGTGCTGGACAAAAAAGTGACGCCGATGATCGACTTCGCCTATCAGGGTTTCGGCGACGGGCTGGAAGAGGACGCCAAAGGCGTGCGTCTGATGGCGAAACAGGTGCCGGAGATGCTGATTGCGGCGTCCTGTTCCAAGAACTTCGGCCTTTACCGCGACCGTGTCGGCGTGGCGCTGGCGATTTGCAAGGATGCGGATGCCGTGCCGCTGACCAAGGGCGCGATCGCGGCGCTGAATCGGGCTAATTTCAGCTTCCCGCCGGATCACGGTGCGACGGTTGTGGCGATGATCATGGCCGACCCCGAACTGAAAGCCGACTGGATGGTGGAGCTTGAGGACATGCGGACCTCGATGCTGTCGCTGCGTCAGGGGCTGGCCGATGCCCTGCGCCGCGAGACCAATTCCGACCGTTTCGATTTCATCACCGAGCATCGCGGCATGTTCTCGCGTCTCGGGCTAACCGCCGAACAGGTGGAGAAACTGCGCGAGGATTTCGGGATTTACA
>WFTU01000078.1 GCA_015485375.1 Paracoccaceae bacterium
GGACTTGCGCCAGAACCCTGTCGCGGCGGCGATGGGTGACGGCAGCGGCGAGGGTGGCACCGGCGCTGTCGCCTGCGAGGATGACGGGGGGTTGCAGGCTGTCGAACACGGCGAGGCACTGGTTAAGGGCGACGGGGTGGCGGGATTCCGGCGAGAGGGCGTAGTCGGGGCTGAGGGTGGTGAGGCCGGTGGTGGCGGCGATGTCGGCGCAGATGTCGTCGTGGCTGTCCAGCCCGCCGAAAACGAAGCCGCCGCCGTGGAGATAGAGGATGACGGGGGAGTCGGTGCCGGTGGTGTAGGTGCGAGTCGGGGTTCCGGCGATTTCGGTGTCGCGGGTGGTGATGCCGTCGGGATGGCCGGAGTGGAAGTGTTTGCAGGTGTCATTGAAGCCCTTGCGCATTTCGGCAAGGGTCGGGGTTTCGCCAAAGGCACCCCTTATGCGGTTGGAAGTGTTGACGAATTTCGCGATTTCGGGGTCGAGCAGAGGGGTGAAGTCGGTGATGGGGTCGGGCATGGTGTCCTCCGTTTGGCAAAACATGGCATGACGGCGGGGATTTCGGAAGGGAAATTGCGGTTTCGGGAAAACCGAGAAAAATTTATCTGTAAAAACAGTATATTGCAAAAAACCTTCCAGCTTTGGTAATTTATCTGTTGACCTTACATCAACTGGAACCCCTAGATAGCTGCCAACGAATAACCGGATGCAGGAGAAATGCAATGGAAGACTTGGCTGTAAAAGACAGTGACTCGGTGGATTTCGAAGTCACGGGAATGACTTGCACGAGCTGTGCGGGACGGGTGGAGAAAGCGGTTGCCGCAATGCCCGGTGTGAAATCCGCGAGCGTCAATCTGGCGCTGGAGAAACTCGATGTGGAGTTCGACCCCGATGCGCTCGACCCGCAGAAGATTGCCGATGCGGTGCGCGATACCGGTTACGGGATCCGCGAGGCGCAGGTGACGCTGAATGTCGAGAAGATGACCTGTGCAAGCTGCGCCGGACGGGTGGAGAAAGCCCTGAACGCCTTGCCGGGGGTTCTGTCGGCGGAGGTTAATCTGGCGCTGGAAACCGCGTCGGTGCATTACCTGCCCGGGCAGGTGGATGTGGCGACGATTGCCAAGGCCTCGACCGACGCGGGCTATCCGGCCAAAGTCAGTGACGAGGCGGGGGATGACGACCGCGAGGAGGAAGTGGCCAAAGCGCTGCGCAAGGATTTGTATATCCTCGGGTTCTCCACCCTGCTGACCATTCCGCTGGTGTTGCAGATGATTTTCACGCTGACCGGTGTCGATATCAACCTGCCGGTCTGGCTGGAGGTCGCGCTGGCGACTCCGGTGCAGTTCTATGTTGGTAAACGTTTCTATGTGGCCGCGTGGCATGCGCTGAAGGCCAAGACGGGCAGCATGGATACGCTGGTCTCGCTGGGTACCAGTGCGGCGTATTTCTATAGCTTGTGGCTGGTGGTGACGCTTGGCTCCGAGGCGGAGGGGCGTCTGTATTTCGAGGCTTCGGCGGTGGTTATCACGCTGATTCTGGGCGGCAAGGTGCTGGAAGCGCGGGCGAAACGCTCGGCGTCTTCGGCCTTGCGCAAGCTGATGGAACTGCGTCCCGACAGTGCGGTTGTGCTGCGTGGCGGTGAAGAGGTCGAGGTTTCGATCTCGGAAGTTCTGATCGGTGACATCGTTGTGGTCAAACCGGGCGAGCGCCTGCCGGTGGATGGCGAGATCATCCAGGGCGAGAGCGAGCTGGACGAGAGCCTGCTGACCGGTGAATCCATGCCTGTTGTGCGCCGTGTCGGCGATCCGGTGATTGCCGGTTCGATCAACGGTGCGGGTCTGTTGAAAGTGCGGGCGCTGAAAATCGGCTCCGATACCACATTGTCGAAAATCGCGACGCTGGTGGAGCAGGCCCAGACGGGGAAAGCCCCGATCCAGAAGCTGGTGGACCGGATTTCGGCCATCTTCGTGCCGGTGGTGATCGTCATTGCGCTGGCGACCTTCGGTGTCTGGATGGCGGTTGGCGGGAGTTTTGAAACCGCGCTGGTGGCGGCGATCTCGGTTCTGGTGATTGCATGTCCCTGTGCGCTGGGTCTGGCAACGCCGACGGCGCTGGTGGCCGGAACGGGGGTTGCGGCGCAGCACGGTATTCTGATCCGTGATATCGAGACGCTGGAACGGGCCAAGAATATCGACACGGTTGTGTTCGATAAAACCGGCACGCTGACCATCGGTAAACCGGAGATCACCGGTCTGGAGCCTTTCGGTATTTCCGAGGACGAACTGATGGCGCTGGCCGCTTCGGCGCAGTCCGGCTCCGAGCATCCGCTCGGGAAAGCCATGGTGAATGACGCCAAGGCGAAAGGGCTGGAGATTTCCACGCCGAGCGATTTCACCGCCAAGGTCGGTGAAGGGGTCGAGGCGACGGTGAACGGGGCGGTTATCCGCATCGGGCGCGTCGGCTATGCGGCGCCGGATGCCACCGACGAGCAGAAAGCGACGGCGAAAACCATGGCCGAGAAAGGGCAGACGGTTGTCTGGCTGTCGCAGGATGGCAAGACGCTGGGCCTGATCGGGCTGGCCGATACCGCGCGTCCCGAAGCGAAAGAGGCTATCGCGGCGCTGCACAAGGACGGTATCCGCACCATGCTGCTGACCGGCGACAACCCGGAAACCGCGGCACATATTGCGGAGGCGCTGGGGATCGACGAGGTGAAAGCCGAGATGCGGCCGGAGGACAAGGTGTCCGAGTTGCAGAAACTGGTCGATGCGGGCCGCCACGTTGCCATGGTTGGCGACGGGGTGAACGATGCACCGGCGCTGGCCGTGGCCGATCTGGGGATCGCCATGGGTGGCGGGGCCGATGTGGCGCTGGAGACAGCGGGCTTCGTTCTGATGCGGGCCGACCCGCGGCTGGTGGATTCGTCCTTGCAGGTGGCGCGGGCGACCTCGCGGAAAATCCGCACCAACCTGTTCTGGGCCTTTATCTATAACCTGATCGGGATACCGATCGCGGCGCTGGGCTTCCTGAACCCTGCACTGGCCGGTGCGGCCATGGCGTTCAGTAGTGTCAGTGTTGTGACCAACTCCCTGTTGCTGAAACGCTGGAAACCGGAGGGTGACAAATGAATATCGGACAAGTAGCCGAGAAAAGCGGTCTGCCGTCGAAGACGATCCGCTATTACGAAGATATCGGGCTGATCCGGCCCGATAGATCGGCCAACGGATACAGGGATTTCAGCGAGTCGCATCTGCACAAGCTGACCTTCCTGCAGCGGGCGCGCAGTCTGGGATTTACCATCGAGGATTGCCGGACCCTGTTGTCGCTCTATGAAGATACCGACCGGGCCAGTGCCGATGTGAAGGCCATGGCGCGGGAGCATCTGGACAAGATTGCCGACAAGATCTCGGAACTGGAGGCGATGCAGGCAACGCTTTCCGATCTGGTCAGCAAGTGCCACGGGGATGACCGGCCGGACTGTCCGATCCTCGACGGGCTGTCCGAGGGGGCTCAGGCGAAGAAAGTGCGCACGCAATGAATAGTCAGAAATGGGTTGCGGGCGGGGTCGCGGTGATCTCGGCCGCAATCATCGGATGGGCCTATCTGCCCGGGCTGAACGGCAGCCCGGGCGAAAATGCGGCCGAGGCCGCGAAGGAACTGGTGGTGCCGGAGTTTTCGGAACTTGCGCTGCAGGGCAAGGCGAGTTTCGAGGCCAGTTGCGCGGTCTGCCACGGGGTGAATGCGACGGGAACCGATCAGGGGCCATCGCTGATTGACCTGATATACCGTCCCAGAGTACACAGCGATGCAGCTATCAGGCTGGCGCCGCGTGTCGGCGTGCGGGCGCACCATTGGCGCTTCGGCAGTATGCCGTCGCTGCGCGAGGATGTGCCCGACGCGGAAATGGACGGGATAATCCGGTTTATCCGGGAGTTGCAGGAAGCGAACGGCATAAAATGAATGAACGTAATGTGAGTGACCGCAGTGTAATCGTAAACCTTGTTATTGTGGTCGGCCTGCTGGCAGCCGTGGTGGTCGGGGTTCTGGTATTTCTGGCGCCGAAATTCGCCACTTCGGAAAGTTACGCGATTGCGCGCGGACAGGCGGTTTACAATGCCAGCTGTGCCGCGTGCCACGGGGCGAACCTGCAAGGGGCGGAGAACTGGCAGGTGCAGGGCGAGGACGGATCCTATCCGCCGCCGCCGCATGACGAGGAAGGACATACCTTCCATCATCCGGATTCCATGTTGCTCGACTATATCAAACGCGGCGGCGCTGTGGTGCTGGCGGAGATGGGGGTCGATACCGTGAAAAGCGGGATGCCGCCCTTCGAGGATGTGCTCAGCGACGACGAGATCGAGGATGTGCTTACCTATATCAAGTCCACGTGGTCCGAGGAAACGCGCGCTTATCAGGAAGAGGTAACCGCCGCGGACGAGGCTGCCAGCGGAAGTTGATCGGCCTTGCAACCCGAACCTGTTGCATTCGGGTGACTTATTACGGAAATGTCATTGGAGCCGCCGGGAAATTGGCGGTATCCTGCCGATTATCGCCCATAGTGGCGAACAAGTCGTGATTCAACAGGACTCTATTGAGGGACAAAGGAATAAAAATGCTGAACAGACGTCATTTTCTGGCTACCGGAATAGCCGCGGGTTCGCTCGGGCTTTCGCAGGCGCGTGCGCACCAGAAAGGGGAGCCCTATGTGCTTCCCGAAGAATTCATGCCTCGCGAGGTAAAACTGCGGGATTCGTTCCCCGAGGGCGAGGTCCATGTGGACCCGAACACCTTCGCGCTCTACTGGACCTTGCCGGATGGCATGGCCAGGCGCTACACGGTCGGGATCGGGCGCGGGAACCTGTATCACCCTGGCACCTTCTATGTCGGGGCGAAACAGAAATGGCCGAAATGGACGCCGTCGCCGGATATGTTCAAGCGTAACCCGAACGGCTACAAGAACTTTGCCCCCGGAATGCCGTTTGAAAACGGGATGCCCGGCGGGATTGCCAATCCGCTCGGTGCGCGGGCGCTCTATCTGTTCAACGAGACGACGAAGCGCGATACCTATCTGCGTATTCACGGCACCAACGATCCGCGCACGATCGGCATCGAGGTGTCCAACGGCTGCGCCCGTCTGGTCAACGATCAGGTGAAAGAGCTTTATGAACTGGTGCCGATGGGCACGCGCGTTGTGCTGCACGAGAAAACGGGCGCTCCGCCCCCGCACTCCTCGGTTTAATCACAGCCATCGGCGGGTTTGGCGGCGGTATTCCTCGAATTCCGCGCCGAACCCGGCGAGAATGTGGGCCTCCTCGCCGTCGATGAAGCGTTTGCGGATGACCCGCATGAACAGCGGGATCAGGGTGAGGGAGAGAACCGAGCCCTCGATCAGCACGAACCCCAGCAGGATCATCGTATCGGCCACATAGATCGGGTTGCGCGAGAAACGGTAGGGGCCGTCCTTGAGGATGGTTTTCGGTGTGCGCTTCGGGATGACCGAGGTTTTGTGGCGCTGGAACATCAGGAACGACCAGACCATCAGGAACAGGCCGGCGACGATCCAGGCGCGGCCGATCCATGTGACGATGGCGGAGCTGTAGTCGAGCGGGTTCCAGATGTTTGTCTGTAGCCAGACGATGACCAGAAAAAATACCAGCCAGACCGGCGGCATGTCGATGAAGTCGTTCCAGAGTTTGCGCATGGTGTCCCCTTTTTGTTTGCCCATGCTTCGGCGGCGGGGTTGCCTGTGTCAAGCAACAATCCTGTCAGGGAGGGCGGGTTTTTGGCCTTGATTATTAACTGAACATGTGTTCAGTTGTTCGGGAGATACTGCCTGAAAGGATTCCGTCATGTTTACTGCCTCGATGAATTTTTCCTGTGGAGAGGATGTGGAGGCGCTGCGCGATATGGTGCATCGCTGGGCGCAGGATCGTGTTGCGCCGATGGCGGCCGAGATCGACGCCAACAACAATTTCCCGTCCGGACTGTGGCGCGAGATGGGCGATCTGGGGTTGCTGGGCATCACGGTGCCGGAGGAATACGGCGGCGCGGGCATGGGCTATCTGGCGCATACGGTGGCGGTGGAGGAAATTGCACGGGCCTCTGCCAGTGTGTCGCTGTCTTACGGGGCGCATTCCAACCTGTGTGTGAACCAGATCAAGCTGAACGGGACGCACGAGCAGAAGATGAAATATCTGCCGGGGCTGATTTCGGGCGAACATGTGGGCGCGCTGGCCATGTCCGAGGCGGGGGCGGGATCCGATGTGGTCTCGATGAAGCTGCGGGCGGAGAAGAAGAACGACCGCTATGTGCTGAACGGGACGAAATACTGGATCACCAACGGGCCGGATGCGGACACGCTGGTGGTCTATGCCAAGACCGATCCGGCGGCGGGGTCGCGCGGGATGACGGCGTTTATTGTCGAGAAATCCATGAAGGGGTTCTCGACCAGCCCGCATTTCGACAAGCTGGGGATGCGCGGGTCGAACACCGCCGAGCTGGTCTTCGAGGATGTGGAGATTCCGTTCGAAAATGTTCTGGGCGAGGAAGGGCGCGGCGTGAATGTGCTGATGTCCGGCCTCGATTACGAGCGGGTGGTGCTGTCGGGGATCGGTGTGGGGATCATGCATGCGGTGCTGGACCACATCATGCCCTATATGCACGAGCGAAAGCAGTTCGGGCAAAGCATCGGGAATTTCCAGCTTATGCAGGGGAAGATTGCCGATATCTATACGGCGATGAACTCGGCGCGGGCCTATGTTTACGAGGTGGCGAAATCCTGTGACCGGGGCGAGGTCACGCGGCAGGATGCGGCGGCCTGTGTGCTTTATGCCTCGGAAAAAGGGATGGAGATCGCGGTGCAGGGTGTGCAGGCGATGGGCGGGGCGGGGTTCATGAATGACTCGCCGCTCAGCCGGATCATGCGCGATGCGAAGCTGATGGAGATCGGGGCGGGGACGTCCGAGATCCGGCGGATGCTGATCGGGCGGGAATTGATGAAGGTGACGGGCTGATGCGGCTTTCGTCAAATGTTTTGAGCGGGTCGGAGGCTTTCAAGGCCAATGTGGCGGCGCACGAGGCGGCCTTGGCCGAGGTGGCGGCTACGGCAGAGGCGGCGGCGCGGCAACATCTTCCCGCGCGACAAATGCCGCTCGCGCGAGCGCTCGTCACCCCCCAGCGCCGCCGCCTCTGCCGTAGCCGCCACCTCGGCCAAGGCCGCCTCGTGCGCCGCCACATTGGCCTTGAA
>WFTU01000079.1 GCA_015485375.1 Paracoccaceae bacterium
GCGAAGCCCTGCGTGATGACCTGCTCCATCAGGGCCAGCAGCGGATCCCAGTAGCCGTTGATGTTCAGCAGATAGACAGGTTTGTCGTGCAGGCCGAGCTGGCGCCATGTCAGCACCTCGAACAGCTCGTCCAGCGATCCCGCGCCGCCCGGCAGGGTGACGATGGCATCGGCGTTCATGAACATCACCTTTTTGCGCTCGTGCATGTTTTCGGTGATGATAAAGGACGAAAGGTCGCGTTTGCCGACCTCGAATTCCAGCAGATGCACGGGGATGACGCCGAAGGTCTCGCCGCCCGCCTTTTGCGTGGCATTCGCGACCTCGCCCATCAGGCCGACATCTCCGGCGCCGTAAACGAGGCGCAGGTTTTCCGCGGCCAGTGCATGGCCAAGGTCCGCGGAGGCGGCGCGATAGGCCGGATCTGCGCCGAAGCGCGAGCCGCAGAATACACAGACGGAGCGATTGGATTTCAGGGACATTTTGGCGATTCCTTATGGATTTTCGAACTATTTGCGGAGTTTTCCGTCCAAATGCTGTCGGACGGGTTTGCCACACTTAAAACGGTAGTGTAACGATTGCCTCAACGCTGGCAATTCGGCAAGACGGGAAAAGTTACATGAACAGTACAATCGGACGCTATATCCTTGCGCTCATCATCGGTGGAGGCGTTTTTGGCGGGCTGGCCTATGTCAATCGTGACACCGGAAGCGAGGTGGCGCTGCCTGCCATTCCCGCGCTGCCGCCGGTCCCGACGGTTGCGGGCAATGCGCCCGAAGGAGACGCAGGTGACGAGATCGCGACCGAGCAGGCCGATGTGGCTGCCGCGGTGGCCGAGGAAGAAACCGTCGATGCGCCTGCCGAAGAGGTTACGGAGGCTCCGGCCGAAGGATCTGTGAGCGAGGCCGCCGAACCGGCTGCTGTCGAGGAAACCGGAACGGTTGCCGGGGAGACGGTCGAGGAATCCCCTGCGGAAATGGCGACCGAAGAAACACCTGTGGAAACCGCAACCGGGGAATCCCCTGCCGCGGTGGCCACCGAAGAAACCGTTGCCGAAACTGTCGAGGCGGAAACACCGGCGGAGGTTGCGCAGGAAACGCCTGTGACTGAGCCGGTTGAAGCGCCTGTGGCGACCGAAACGCCGGCACCGGAAACCGTGGCGGAAGAAGCCCCGACGGAAGAAACGCCCGCCACCGAAACCGTTGTCGAGGAAACGCCGGTCGAAGAAGCGACCTCGCAGACCGCGACGGTGGCCGAGATTATCAGCACCAGCGGAATCACCGCCGAGGGCGAGAAACCGACCTTTGATGTGGTGCGCGTCGACAACAACGGCATGGCCGTGATTGCCGGCACGGCAGCACCGAATTCCACCGTAACCATCAAGGCCAACGGCAAGGTGATTGGCGAGGCGGTGGCCGATGCCTCCGGCGAGTTTGTTGCCATCGTCCAGACCGACGATCAGGGCGAGGCGCAGAATATCGCGCTGGAGTCCGAGATCGACGGAGAGCTGCAATTCTCCGACGAAAGCATTCTGGTGCTGCCGACCCTCAAATCCGATGCCGCCGACACGGTGGAGGAAGAAGCCGCGCCCGTGATCGTCAAGGCGACGCCGGAAGAGGTGGTCGTGGTGCAGTCGGGCGCACAGCCCACACTCGACCAGATCAGCATCGACAGTGTTTCCTACGAGGAGACCGGCGAGGCCTCCGTGGCCGGTCGCGGCACGCCCGGCAATACGGTGATAGCCTATGTCGACAACGAGCCGATGATCAAAACCGTCATTTCCACCAGCGGCACCTGGAAAGTGGTCCTCGACGGGCTGGAAGCGGGCAATTATACGCTGCGGGCCGACGAGATCGGGCCCGATGGGGAGGTTGTAAGCCGTATGGAAACCCCGTTCCAGCGGGCCTTCCCCGCCGATGTGCAGCAGGCACAGCAGCAGGCCGATGACGCGGGGCAGGCGGTCTATACCGTGCAGCCGGGCAACTCGCTCTGGGTGATTGCCACGGGGCGCTATGGCGAAGGATTGAAATATCACCAGATTTTCGCCGCCAACCAGGACCAGATCCGCGATCCGGACCTGATCTACCCCGGTCAGGTTTTTGTGCTGCCCGAAGAATAAACCGCAGCCGCGGGGCTGGTTTCTTTTGTCGCGACACCTTATCTAGGGCGTCTATCAAAAGGACCGACCCATGAGCAGCACATCCAGCGAATCCGCCAGGGAGCGGCGCAGCGCCATTCGCACCATCCGGCGGGTTATCCCCTATCTCTGGCCCGAGGGGCATCCCGCGCTCAAGCTGCGGGTGGTTCTGGCCATGGCGGCGCTGGTGCTGGCCAAGGTGTTTACCGTTACCACGCCGTTCTTTTTCCGCGGCGCGGTTGACTCGCTCACCGGCGATGCGGCCACGCCGCCGGAGTTCATGTTCGTGAGCGGGGCGATCGCGCTGGTGATTGCCTATGGCGTGATGCGGTTGCTCGGGGTCGGGTTCGGCCAGTTGCGCGACGCGATTTTTGCCAAGGTCGGGCAGCGGGCGCTGCGGCGCCTTGCGATGGAGACATTCGAACACATCCACGCCATGTCGCTGCGCTATCATATCACCCGCAAGACCGGCGGCCTGTCCCGCATCATCGAACGCGGGGTGAAGGGGGTGGAGTTCCTGTTGCGTTTCATGCTGTTTTCGGTCGGGCCGCTGATACTCGAACTGACGATGGTCGGCATCATTTTCTACACGATTTTCGATGCGCGCTATCTGGCGGTGGTCGTGGTGACGATCACGCTTTACGTTCTGTTTACCTTTCGCATCACCGAGTGGCGGGTGCAGATCCGGCGCAAGATGAACCAGCAGGATACGGAGGCCAACCAGAAGGCCATCGATTCCCTGCTGAACTACGAAACCGTCAAGTATTTCAACGCCGAGGAGCGCGAGGCGAAGCGCTATGACGAATCCATGGCGGGCTATGAAAAGCTGGCGATCCAGACGAATTACACCCTCGGGATGCTGAATTTCGGGCAGTCGGTGATTATCACCTCGGGCCTGATGGCGGTGATGATACTGGCGGCGAAAGGGGTGCAGGACGGCACGCTGACCGTCGGGGATTTCGTTATGGTAAATTCCTACATGATCCAGATCACGCTGCCGCTGAATTTCCTCGGCACGGTCTATCGCGAGATCCGGCAGGCGCTGGTCGATATGGGCGAGATGTTCGACCTGCTCGGGCAGCCGACGGAGATTGTGGACAAGCCGGATGCGAAGCCGCTGCAGGTGAGCGGCGGCGAGGTGCGGTTCGAGCATGTGTATTTCGGCTATGACCCCGACCGGATCATTCTGGAGGATTTCGACGTCTGCGTTTGCGCCGGTCAGACGGTAGCGGTTGTGGGATCGTCGGGCGCGGGGAAATCGACCATCGGGCGCTTGCTGTTCCGCTTCTATGACGTGAACCGCGGCAGCCTGAAAATCGACGGGCAGGATGTGCGCGACGTTACGCAAAGCAGCCTGCGCGCCAATATCGGTGTGGTGCCGCAGGATACGGTGCTGTTCAACGATACTATCTATTACAACATCGCCTACGGCCGCCCCGATGCGACGCGCGAGGAAATTCTGGAGGCGGCGAAATCTGCGCAGATCCACGATTTCATCCAGAGCCTGCCGGACGGCTATGACACCACCGTCGGCGAGCGCGGGTTGAAGCTCTCGGGCGGCGAGAAACAGCGGGTCGGGATTGCGCGGACGTTGTTGAAGAACCCGCCAATCCTGTTGCTGGACGAGGCGACCTCGGCGCTCGATTCCGAAACCGAGCAGGGCATTCTGGAATCGCTGGAGGCCATGGGGCGCGGGCGCACGGTGATTACCATCGCGCACCGTCTGTCCACCGTGGTGAATTCCGACCGGATCATCGTGCTGGACAAGGGCCATGTGATCGAGGAAGGCACGCATGACGAACTGCTGGCCAAAGGCGGGCGCTATGCCGCCATGTGGGCGCGCCAGCAGGCGGACAGCGAGGAAAAGGTTTAGGCGCATGAAACCGCTGGGCAATGAAACCGTGCTGACCGGCGGCGCGCCGGAGGGGTTCGACGCGCATCTGGTTGCCGGACTGGTGGCGCGGGCCGGCGGGCCGGTGATCCATGTGGCGCGCGACGATGCGCGGCTGGCCGCCATGCGCGCGGCCTTGCGGTTTTTCGCGCCCGACCTGCCGGTGCTGGAGTTTCCGGCGTGGGATTGCGTGCCCTATGACCGTGTGTCGCCGAATGCCGATGTCTCGGCCCGTCGCATGGCGACGCTGGCGGACGGGTTCTCGCGCCCTGCGGTGATCCTGACGACGCTGAACGCGGCGACGCAGCGGGTGCCGGCGCGGGATGTTATCGGCGCGTCCAGCTTCATTGCCGAGGTCGGCAAGCAGCTTAATCTCGACGATCTGAAGGGCTATTTTTCCCGCATGGGGTTTGCGCCCGCGCCGATGGTGATGGAGCCGGGGGATTTCTCCATTCGCGGCGGGCTGGTGGATATTTTTCCGCCCGGTGCGAGCGGTCCGGTGCGCCTCGACCTGTTCGGCGATGTGCTGGACGGGGCGCGGCGGTTCGATCCCGAAAGCCAGCGCACGATTGAAAAGATTTCCCGCGTGGAACTGGCGCCGGTGTCCGAGGTCATACTGGACGAGGCGGCGATCGCGCGGTTTCGCAAGAACTACCGCCATGCTTTCGGCGCAGCGGGGGGCAATGATCCGCTTTACGAGGCGGTGTCCGAGGGGCTGAAACATCAGGGTTCGGAACACTGGTTGCCGTTTTTCCACGAGCGGCTGGAGACGCTGTTCGATTATCTGCCCGATGCGCCGGTGGTGCTGGATGACCAGAGCAATGCGGCGCGGGCGGCGCGCTGGGACTCGGTGATCGACCAGTTTGAAAACCGCACGGCGGCGCTGGAGGAGAAAAGCCACCTCGGGACGGTGTACAAGCCGGTGCCGCCGGAGTTGCTCTATCTGGACGATGATGCGTGGAGCGCGGCGATTGCGGGACGGCCGGTGCGCCAGCTTTCGCCCCTGCCGCAGCCTTCGGGGCCGAATGTCATTGATGCCGGCGGGCGGATCGGGCGGAATTTCGCGCCGGAGCGGCAGGCGGAGGAGGTCTTGCTGTTCGGGGCCTTGGCGGATCACATCGCGGCGCGGCAGAAGGCGGGGCAGGTGGTGCTGTCGTCCTACTCCGAAGGGGCGCGCGAACGCTTTACCAGCCTGCTAGCCGATAGCGGCGTTACGGGCGCGCGCGAGATTGCAAGCTACCGCGATGTGCCCGAGGGCAGGGGCGGGGTGTTTCTGGCGGTCTGGGAACTGGACGCGGGGTTCGAAGCGCCCGATCTGACGGTGATTGCCGAGCAGGACGTGCTGGGCGACCGGCTGGTACGCAAGACCCGCACGCGGCGCGCCGAGAATTTTTTGAAAGAGGCGCAGAGCCTCACCCCCGGCGATCTGGTGGTGCATATCGAACACGGGGTCGGCAAATATACCGGCCTTGAAACCATCACCGCCGCCGGTGCGCCACATGAATGTATCGCGCTGGAATATGCGGGCGGGGACCGTCTGTTCCTGCCGGTGGAAAACGTCGAACTGCTGTCGCGCTACGGGCAGGAGGTCGGGTTGCTCGACA
>WFTU01000080.1 GCA_015485375.1 Paracoccaceae bacterium
GATCTGGTCCCAGCTGATGTGAAAACCCTTTTCGTGGGGGAGTTTATCGGTCATTTCTTGCGTCCCTGTACTACGTCGATATCCGGTGCGTCCTCGGCCTTCATGCCGACAACCTGATAGCCCGCATCCACGTGATGGTTCTCTCCGGTCACGCCCGAGGACAGGTCGGAAAGCAGATACATCGCTGATTTGCCCACATCCGTCTGCGTCACGTTGCGGCGCAGGGGCGAGTTCAGCTCGTTCCATTTCATGATGTAGCGGAAATCGCCGATGCCGCTGGCGGCCAGCGTCTTGATCGGACCGGCGGAGAGGGCGTTGACGCGGATGTTGCGCGGCCCCAGATCCATCGCCATATATTTGACCGAAGCCTCCAGCCCCGCCTTGGCCACGCCCATGACGTTATAGTGCGGCATGACTTTCTCGGCGCCGTAATAGGTCAGCGTGAGGCAGGAGCCGCCGTCCGGCATCATCTTCTCGGCCCGCTGCACAACAGCGGTGAAGGAATAGACCGAGATGTTCATCGTCATCTCGAAGTTCTTCGCCGTGGTATCGACATAGCGGCCGCGCAGTTCCGATTTGTCGGAAAAGCCGATGGCATGGACCAGAAAGTCCAGCTTGCCCCATTTTTCCTCGAGCGCGGCGAAAACCGCGTCCATCGATTCGTCGCTGGTGACATCACATTCCAGCACGATGTCGGTGCCCAGACTCGCGGCCAGTGGCAGAACGCGCTTTCCCAGCGCGTCACCCTGATAGGTGAATGCCAGCTCCGCCCCTTGTTCGTGACAGGCCTGCGCGATGCCCCAGGCGATCGACTTGTCATTGGCGACCCCCATGATCAGGCCGCGTTTGCCCTGCATTAATCCCGTGCCCATCGTTCTGCCCCTTGTTCCTGGTTTCACAGGATGGTTTAAGCTAATGCGACAGGCGCTTCAAGATGGTGCTGTCTTGCAGCCGACAATGGAGAACAACATGGGTGACGATACCAGACGCAGCGGTATATTTGCCGGAGACGACCCTTTCGCGATTGCGCGGGACTGGCTGGCCGAGGCGGAAAAGACCGAGCCGAACGACCCCAATGCCATCGCGCTGGCGACGGTCGATGCGGGCGGCATGCCGAATGTGCGCATGGTTCTGCTGAAGGAGATCGAGGCGGAGGCGTTTGTTTTCTATACCAATTACGAGAGCGCGAAGGCAGCGGAGCTGGACGGGTCCGGCAAGGCGGCCTTTGTGATGCACTGGAAATCCCTGCGCCGGCAGATCCGGGTGCGCGGGCTGGTGACGCGGGAGGACGGGGAAAAGGCGGATGCCTATTATGCCTCGCGGTCCTTGCCGAGCCGTCTGGGGGCCTGGGCCTCGAAACAGTCGCGCCCGCTGGGATCGCGCGCCGAGTTGATGGCGGAGGTGGCGAAAGTGACGGCGGCGAAGGGGCTGCATCCGGCGCGGCCGCCATTCTGGGGCGGCTATCGCATCACGCCGCTGGAGATCGAATTCTGGGCCGACGGGCAGCATCGTTTGCATGACCGCTTCCGCTGGACACGGGAAAATACAGATAAAAAATGGCAAATCGAACGGCTGCAGCCGTGATCAACCGCTGGTAGTGTGTTGCAAACAGGTTTCGGTTGAGTGCGAAAAAGGCGAGAAAACGCCGAAAACATCCGCGATTCTCTTGCCATGCCGGAAAATTTACTAAATAGTCCGTTGCAATACGGGGCTGATTTTAACTGATCCGTTACAGATTGTTTTTGGCAGCTGTTTCGGAAGTATCGGGAAGATGGAACGGAAATAATGATCAAGGGGCAGGTCAAGTGGTTTGATGCTGCGAAGGGATTCGGCTTTATTGTCAGTGACGAAGTCGACGGTGATATCCTTTTGCACGCCAACGTATTGAGAAACTTCGGTCGCAGTTCGATTGCCGAAGGCTCGCCAATTGTGGTCGATGTCCAGGTGACTGATCGCGGGCAGCAGGCCTCGGAAATTCACGAGATAGGCGTGCCGGAGCAACCCGCCGAGAGCGCCGACGAGGCCAGCGGGCTGAGCGTGCCGGAAGTCGGGGCGGATGTGCCGCTGCAACCGGCGCGGGTCAAGTGGTTCGACAAGGCCAAGGGATTCGGGTTTGCCAATATTTTCGACAGCGAGGCCGATATTTTCCTGCATGTGGAAATTATGCGCCATTTCGGTCTGTCGGATTTGCAGCCGGGCGAAGCGATCTCGGTTCGGGTGATCGAGGGACCGCGCGGTCTGATGGCTGGCGAGGTCCGGTCCTGGGACCAGATACTGCAAGAGAAAAAGTAATCCATGAAAATTCTGTTCAACGCGTTTCTGGTTGTCGTGCTGCTGGTTCCCGGACTGGCGCGGGCGCAGGAAGATTGTGCGCCGGACCGGCTCGATATACGCTCGGGCGGAAGTTCGGTGCGTTTCAGCGTTGAAGTGGTGGATACGCCGCAGGGCAGGGCCGTCGGGCTGATGAACCGGCCGAGTATGGGCAGGTTTGCCGGTATGCTGTTTGTCTACCCCAGCGCCAAGCCGGTGAGTTTCTGGATGCGCAATACGCTTATTCCGCTGGATATGCTGTTTATCGGCGCCGACGGGGTGGTGGACCGGGTGCATGAAAACGCAATCCCGCTGGACGAGACACCGATTTTCGGTGGCGACGAAATCCAGTATGTGGTCGAGATCAACGGCGGCATGGCCCGTACCTTGGGTATCGAGGCCGGGGCCGAGGTGCGCCATCCGGCGATTTCGGGGCCTGATGTCGTTTGGTCCTGCGACTGATTTTTCGCTTCCCTTTCTATAGTCTTCGCGATAGATGAACCCCCAGTCGGGGCGTGGCGCAGCCTGGTAGCGCGACGGTTTTGGGTACCGTAGGTCGGAGGTTCGAATCCTCTCGCCCCGACCATTTTTCCACACAGATCGAATTGTGATTCTCGCCCCGTGCAGGGGACAATTTATATCAGATTTTTCGCATATAATTTCCGAATCGCGATGCGCCGAATGGCGGATTGCGGTGGTGCGTTGAGGTATCACTTTTCGAGCGAATGCAAAGGTTTTGATATCGCGTTGTTTTCGCAAGGCGGTGCAATGTGATTCGACAGGAGCGATGCAGGGGAAACGCTTTTGCTAACGTCGCGGAATGCGCTGAAGGGCCGGAATCCCGAAAGGGCTCGTCAACTGAAAAGTTTTGTAAATTCGCAAATTTTGTCGTTGACCGCGGCCCTCCGGATGCTCCAATTTGCGTGAGAAAGTCACGAAGCCACAAGATGTAGTGTTCGCGCTCCGAAAACGGCTTACGGGTATTTAGAGAAATTTGGCCAAAGCGGCGCGGCGCTCCGGTATATCGGGGCCGTTTAACAAGGCGTAAACGCCGGAAAAGAATGAGGGCAGGCATGAAAATCGAACGGAAATTCACCAAGGTCAAAACCGGCGCATACGGCGAGATCGAGTTCAAGAACACCGTGTCGGAGATTCGCAATCCCGACGGGACAGTTGTGTTCGCGCTCAATGATCTGGAAGTGCCGGCGGGCTGGTCGCAGGTGGCGGCCGATGTGATTGCGCAAAAGTATTTCCGCAAGGCCGGTGTGCCTGCGGCGGTGAAACGGGTGAAGGAAAAGGGCGTGCCTGAGTTCCTGTGGCGCTCGGTTCCCGACGAGGACAAGCTGGCGAAGCTGCCCGAGGAAGAACGCTTTATCGGCGAGACCAAGGCGACGCAGGTGTTCGACCGTCTGGTCGGGGCATGGACCTACTGGGGCTGGAAGGGTGGCATGTTCACCACCGAGGCCGACGCCAAGGCCTATTATGACGAGATGCGGTTCATGATGGCGAGCCAGATGGCGGCGCCGAATTCGCCGCAGTGGTTCAATACGGGGCTGCACTGGGCTTACGGGATCGACGGGCCGTCGCAGGGGCATCATTATGTGGACTTCAAAACCGGCAAGCTGACCAAATCCGACAGCGCCTATGAACATCCGCAGCCGCATGCCTGTTTCATCCAGTCGGTCTCGGACGATCTGGTGAACGAGGGCGGGATCATGGACCTGTGGACCCGCGAGGCGCGGCTGTTCAAGTATGGCTCCGGCACCGGCACCAACTTCAGCTCCTTGCGCGGCTCGAACGAGGGGCTTGGCGGGGGCGGCAAGTCCTCGGGCCTGATGTCTTTCCTGAAGATCGGCGACCGGGCGGCCGGCGCGATCAAGTCGGGCGGCACCACGCGGCGCGCGGCCAAGATGGTGATCTGCGATATGGATCACCCCGATATCGAGGAGTTCATCAACTGGAAGGTTCTGGAAGAACAGAAGGTTGCGGCGCTGGTGGCAGGATCGAAGATCCACGAGCAGCAGCTGAACGAGATTTTCGCGGCGATCCGTGCATGGGACGGGGCCGAGGCGGATGCCTTTGATCCGAAGAAAAACGCGGGGCTGAAAGCGGCCATTCGCGCGGCGAAGAAGGTCAGCGTGCCGGAAACCTATGTGAAGCGGATTTTGCAGTATGCGGAGCAGGGCTATACCAGCATCAAGTTTCCGACCTATGACACCGACTGGGATTCCGAGGCCTATCTGACGGTTTCGGGGCAGAACTCCAACAACTCGGTCCGGGTGACGGATGCGTTCTTGCAGGCGGTGAAGGATGATGCCGACTGGGAACTGATCCAGCGCACCGACGGCAAGGTGGCCAAGACGGTGAAGGCGCGGGATCTGTGGGACCAGATCGGTCACGCGGCATGGGCCTGCGCCGACCCCGGTATCCAGTTCCATGACACCATCAATGACTGGCACACCTGTCCGGCGGACGGAGAGATTCGCGGCTCGAACCCCTGTTCGGAATATATGTTCCTTGACGATACGGCGTGTAACCTTGCCTCGATGAACCTGCTGAAATTCCTGAAGGACCAGCAGTTCGACGCGGCGGGCTATATGCATGCGGTCAAGCTCTGGACCATGACGCTGGAGATTTCGGTGCTGATGGCGCAGTTCCCCTCGCCGCAGATTGCCGAGTTGTCGTACAAGTTCCGCACGCTGGGGCTGGGCTATGCCAATATCGGCGGCCTGCTGATGAACATGGGCTTTGGCTATGATTCCGACGAGGGCCGCGCGATGGCGGGGGCGTTGACGGCGATCCTGACGGGGGTTTCCTACAAGACCTCGGCGGAGATGGCGAAGGAGCTGGGGCCGTTCCCGGGCTATGCCAAGAATGCCGACCATATGTTGCGGGTGATCCGCAACCATCGCCGCGCCGCTTATGGCGAGACGCAGGGTTACGAGGGGCTGGCGGTGATGCCGGTGCCGCTCGATCATGACAATTGCCCCGACGGGCAGTTGATCAATCTGGCACACAAGGCGTGGGACGATGCGCTGGCCTTGGGCGAGGCGCACGGCTATCGCAACGCGCAGGTGTCGGTGATTGCGCCGACGGGGACCATCGGTCTGGTGATGGATTGCGACACCACGGGGATCGAGCCGGACTTTGCGCTGGTGAAATTCAAGAAACTGGCCGGTGGCGGGTACTTCAAGATCATCAACCAGTCGGTTCCGGCGGCGCTGGAAAATCTGGGCTATTCCAGTAGCCAGATCGAGGAGATCATTGCCTATGCGGTCGGTCATGGCACCATGGGCAATGCGCCGGGTGTCAACCACACCAGCCTGATCGGGCACGGGTTCAGTGCCGCGGAGATCGACAAGATCGAGGAAGCGCTGCCGACCGCCTTCGACATCAAATATGTGTTCAACCAGTGGACGCTGGGCGAGGATTTCTGCCGCAATACGCTGGGCATTCCGGAAGAGAAGCTCAACGATCCGGCCTTTGATCTGCTGCGCCATCTGGGATATTCGCGCCAGCAGATTTCGGATGCCAACAACCATGTTTGCGGCACCATGACGCTGGAAGGCGCGCCGTTCCTGAAGGAAGAGCATTACAAGGTGTTCGATTGCGCCAATATCTGCGGGCGGATCGGCACGCGGTATCTGAGTGTGGCCAGCCATATCACCATGATGGCGGCGGCGCAGAGCTTTATTTCCGGTGCGATCTCCAAAACCATCAACATGCCGGACGATGCGACGATCGAGGAGTGCAAGGAAGCCTATGAACTCAGCTGGTCGCTGGGGGTGAAGGCGAATGCGCTTTATCGCGACGGGTCCAAGC
>WFTU01000081.1 GCA_015485375.1 Paracoccaceae bacterium
ACCGGCAGCATTTCCATAACGGCCGCGGCATCGAAGGGCGCAGCGGCATAGGCCACCTTCATGCCCTTTTCCCGTGCGGCAAGCGCAGCGGTGTGGCCCATGTTTGTCTCGTTCTGCAACAACAGCCAGTCATCGGCTTGGGCATTCGTCAGCGCCGAGGAGATCATGGCTTCGTCAAGGTCACGGTTGGCCCCCGCGAACAGCACAATCGCGTTCTCGCCAGCATCGTCCACGTTGATAATCGCGTGTCCCGTCGGCACATCGAGCGTCGCGACATGTGCCGTGTCCACCCCCGCCTCGCGTAGCAGATCGACGGTCCAGCCGCCCTCCGGTCCGATGGCGCCGATGTGATGCACCGTGCCGCCCGCCTTGGCGATGGCAATCGACTGGTTCGCGCCCTTGCCGCCCAAACCGCTATGAAACGCGGTCGAGGCCAGCGTTTCCCCCGCCGCGGGCAGGTGCGGCACGCGGTAAACGTGGTCGATATTGATCGAGCCGAGGTTGTAAACCGCCATCTATCCCACCTTGCAGGCGGCCATGATCGCCATGTTGAGAATGTCGTTGACAGTCGATGTCGTGGCGCAAATCTTGACCTCTTTGTCGATGCCGCTGAGGATCGGGCCGATCACGGTTGCGCCGGCCATTTCCTGCATCATCTTGACGGAGATCGAGGCCGAGTGGCGCGCCGGCACCACCAGAATATTTGCAGGACCGGTGAGGCGACAGAACGGATACTGTTTCATCACCTCCATGTTCAGCGCCACATCGACGGTCATTTCGCCGTCATATTCGAAATCCACCCCGCGACCGTCCAGAACCTCGGCCGCCATTTCCATTTTCTCGGCACGTTCCGAAACCGGATAGCCGAAGTTGGAGAAGCTGGCGAAGGCCACGCGCGGCTCCAGCCCCAGCGAGCGGGCAACCACGGCGGCGCGCTCGGCAATATCGGCCAGATCCTCGGCCTCGGGCCATTCATGCACCAGCGTATCGGCGATCAGCACCATGCGACCCCGGTTCAGAATAGCCGTCACGCCGACCGCCCCGTCACCCGGTCCCGCATCGAACACATGGTTGATCAGCGAAAGCACCTGCGAGGATTTGCGCGTCGCCCCTGTCACCATGCCGTCCACGTCGCCATGCGCCAGCATCAGCGCCGAAAACACATGCCGGTCGCGACTGGCCAGAACATGGCAGTCGCGCTGGTCGAACCCCTTGCGTTGCAGGCGTTTATAAAGGAAATCCTCGTATTCCTTGAGGTTGTCCACCATGGCAGCATTGATGATCTCGATCTCGTCAAAAGCCTCGGGCATGCCTGCCTCGGTCAGGAACTGCTTGATTTCGTCACGCCGCCCGACAACCACGGATTCCCCCAGACCGGAGCGTTTGTAGGCCACCGCCGCACGCACCACACGGGCGTCGTCGCCCTCGGCAAAGACAATCCGCGCCTGTTCCTGTTTCGCCCGCGCATAGAGCGAGCGCAGGATGGAGGCGGTCGGGTCGAGCCGCTCTTTCAGCGCTTCCTCGTAGGCATCCATATCGATAATCGGCCGCCGCGCCACGCCGGTGTCCATACCCGCCTTGGCAACGGCGGGCGGAATCACATAGATCAGGCGCGGGTCGAACGGTGTCGGGATGATGTAGTCGCGCCCGAAGGTCAGCTTGGTGCCATAGGCCAGCGCCACCTCGTCCGGCACATCCTCGCGCGCCAGCGCTGCCAGCGCCTCGGCACAGGCGATTTTCATCTCGTCGTTGATGGCGCGGGCGTGGATATCAAGCGCCCCGCGGAACAGATAGGGGAAGCCCAGCACGTTGTTGACCTGATTGGGATAATCCGAGCGCCCCGTGGCAACAATCGCATCCTCGCGCACGGCGTGGGCCTCCTCCGGTGTGATTTCGGGGTCAGGGTTGGCCATGGCGAAAATCACCGGATCGGCGGCCATGCTTGCCACCATCTCCGGCGTTACCGCGCCCTTGGCCGACACGCCGAGGAACACATCCGCGCCCTCCATCGCCTCTTCCAGCGTGCGCAGGTCGGTATTGGCGGCATGGGCCGATTTCCACTGGTTCATGCCTTCGGTGCGGCCCTGATAGATCACGCCCTTGGTGTCGCAAACGATGCAGTTGTCGTGCTTGGCACCCATGGATTTCAGCAGCTCGATGCAGGCAATGCCCGCCGCACCCGCCCCGTTCAGCACAATCTTGCAATCTCCGATTTTCTTGCCGGAGATATGCAGCGCATTGATCAGCCCCGCCGCACAGATCACCGCCGTGCCGTGCTGGTCGTCGTGGAATACCGGAATATCCATCATTTCCTTGAGTCGCTGCTCGATGATGAAACACTCGGGAGCCTTGATGTCCTCGAGGTTAATCCCGCCAAAGGTCGGCCCCATC
>WFTU01000082.1 GCA_015485375.1 Paracoccaceae bacterium
AAGCGTCATTTCCGTGAAATGGACCGCGATATCCAAACCAGCCCCTTTACCACGGTCGGCGTGGGCGACATGTCGGGCGATGTCTTTGGCAATGGCATGCTGCTCTCCCATCAGACCCGGCTGATCGCCGCTTTTGACCACCGGGATATATTCATCGACCCCGATCCTGACATCAAAACCAGCTTTGAGGAACGTCAGCGCCTGTTTGATATGGGGCGCTCCAGTTGGCAGGACTATAATACTGACCTGATTTCAAAAGGCGGGGGCATATTCCCCCGCGCCTCCAAGACCATCACTCTTTCTGAGGAGGCACAAGACGCCATCGGGCTGCACAAGGAGCGTGTCACCCCCAATGAGGTGATGCGTGCAATCCTGAAGGCAAAGGTCGACCTGTTGTGGTTTGGCGGCATTGGCACCTATGTACGCGCCTCCAGCGAGACCAACGCCGACGCAGACGACAAGGCCAATGACGCCATACGCATTACCGGCAAGCAGATCGGCGCCAAAGTGATCGGCGAGGGCGCCAATCTGGGCATTACCCAGCGGGCCCGTATCGAGTTTGCCCTGAATGGAGGATGTGTTGATACCGATGCCATCCACAATTCCGCCGGGGTCAATTCTTCGGATCTGGAGGTCAATATCAAGATCGCCCTGGGCACGCTGGTGCGCGATGGCATCTGGGAAATTCAGGATCGCAATGATTTTCTCGTTGATATGACCGATGAGGTAGCCGAACTTTGTTTGCGCAACAATTATTTGCAAACCCTGACCTTGTCGCTGGTGCAAAGGCGGGGCATGGACGAATTCACGGATCTGGTCGGGCTGATGAAATCCCTTGAAGCGGCGGGTGATCTGGACCGGGCGGTTGAATTCCTGCCCGACAATATCGAGGCAAAAGAGCGTGCCACTGCCCAAAAACCCCTGACCCGGCCCGAGGTTTCCATTCTTTTGGCCTATGCCAAGAACACGCTTTATGCCGACCTGCTCAATTCCACGGTGCCCGACGACCCCTATCTTGGCAAGGAGCTTTACCGCTATTTTCCCTCACATCTCGCGGGCAAACAGCCCCAGACCATCGAAAACCACCGTCTGAGGCGCGAAGTTATCGCCACGGTTCTGGCCAATGCCATGATCAACCGTGGAGGCCCCGCCTATATCCACAAGATGACCACCGCCACCAGCGCCGATGGCGCCCAGGTGGCCTTTGCCTACGCAGCGGCGCGGGATTCGTTTGGCCTGACCGATCTCAACTCAGCCATTGATCTGCAAGACAATAAAATCACCGGGGCGGTGCAGCTTGATCTTTACGCCGAAGTACAAACCCTGATGGTCAACCAGACCCTGTGGTTTTTGCGCAATGTGTCATTCGAACCCGGGCTTTCCAGCATTGTGGAGCGTTATGCCGCAGGCGTCGAAGAAATCCGCAACGGGCTTGGCGATCTGTTGCCCCCCTATATCGCCCAAAGCGTCGCCGATCAGGCCCAGGGCTTTGAAGAGGGAGGCACCCCACCGGCACTGGCCAAGCGCATTGCCGAACTTTCCGCTTTGACCCTGGCTTCGGATATTGTTCTGCTGGCCGAACAGACCGGGGCCCCGGTATTGACCGCAGCGGAAGGATATTTCGCCGTGCTCGAACGCTTCCGGCTTGGTCGCATCACCGAACAAAGTCACACCATCAAGGTAACCGATCATTATGACCGCATGGCGCTCGACCGGGCACTGGCCAACGTCATGCGGGCCCAGCGTGACCTTTCCGAAGACGTGCTGGCGGCGGGCGACGGACCCATTGCCGAGCGCATGAACGCCTGGGACACCAATTTTGCCGGAGAAATCGCCCGCATTGAAAAGATGGTAACTGAACTGACCGAAGGCGAACTCACCGTGTCGCGATTGTCGGTGGCAGCGGGCTTGCTCTCGGATCTGGCCCGGCATTAGGCGTACAAGTAAATTATTCGGGTCGGTGCTCAATCCCTTGGGAAAAAGTATAATGGCGGAGAGACAGGGATTATTTCGGGGCTTTCAGCCCCTCATCGCAAACGCTAAGTTCACTTCGTTCTCCAAGCTTTTTGTCGAACCCATGGGTTCGTATCAAGAGCCTGCCGACCAATAAAAAACCGCCCAACACGGGCGGTGTTTTATTGGCGGAGAGACAGGGATTCGAACCCTGGAGACGGTTCCCCGCCTACACACTTTCCAGGCGTGCGCCTTCGACCACTCGGCCACCTCTCCGTTGCAGGGGTCTATATACTGCGCCCGCCACACAGATCAAGGGGATAAGCGCCCGTCAGCGCAAAGAATCCTGATCGGCCAGAAACAGGTTCACACGACGGTTCTGCTTGCCCTTTTTCTCGACCTTGCCGAGGCGGATTTTCCCGATCTCTCCGGTGGAGCGTACATGCGTGCCGCCGCAAGGCTGCAGGTCGATCTGTTCGCTCTCGGAACCGATCCGCACCAGCCGCACGCGGCCCGTCCCCGTCGGCGGCATCACGGACATGGTTTTCACCAGTCCGGGATTGGCCTCCAGCTCCGCATCGGTGATCCAGCTTTCGGTCACCGCGTAGTCGCGCGCGATCAGATCGTTGAGCGCATCTTCCACCGCCTGTTTATCCTCGATCGCCTCGGGCATGTTGAAATCCAGCCGCCCCTTGAGGTCGGTGATCGAGCCGCCCGTCACCGGCAGCGGAATGACCACCGACAGCAGATGCAGCGCCGTGTGGATACGCATCTTGCGATGGCGCGCCTCCCAGTCGATGGTCTGTTCCACCGTGGCACCGACATCGGGCAGCGCCGCCCCCTCGGCAGGCACCAGAACAACCTCGCCATCCTCGCCTTTCACCGTCGTGGCAATATCGATCTCCGCACCACCGACAACGATCCGCCCGCTATCCCCCGCCTGACCGCCGCTGGTCGGATAGAACGCCGAGCGGTCCAGCACGATGCCGCCGCGATCCGTCAGGCCGGAAACCACGGCTTCGGATTCGGTCAGATAGGCATCCTCGCGAAACAACAATTCGGTCATTTTTCGTCCTTTGCAGCGGGGTGAATCACCCTGTTCATGGCGTCGGCAATCTCGTCAACATTGCGCAGGGTAATGTCGCTCTGCGCGAAGGGAATCTCGATCCCTTCCTCGGCGAAGCGCTTGGCAATGGCGAAGTTGATATCCGAGCGCGCACCGATGGAGCTGTTAATGTCCCGCAGGAACACCCGCAGTTCGAAATCCAGCGAGCTGGCGCCGAAATTCAAGAACATCACCTTGGGCGCCGGATAGCGCATCACCATCGGATGTGCCTGCCCGATTTCCAGCAATATCTCCTTCACCCGTTCCGGATCGGTGCCATAGGCCACGCCGATCGGGATCTTGATCCGGCCGGTAATATCCGGCGCGGTCCAGTTCTGCACCGCTCCCGCGATCAGCTCGGAGTTGGGAATAATCACCGCCGTGCGGTCGAATGTATCGACCAGCGTCGCGCGCACGGAAATCTTGCGCACCGTGCCCTCGAAACCGCCGGCGACAATCCAGTCGCCCTCCTTGATCGGCCGCTCGATCAGCAGGATGATGCCGGAGACGAAGTTGGAAACAATCGTCTGCAAGCCGAACCCGATCCCGACCGAGAGCGCACCGGCGACAATGGCAAGGCTCGACAGGTCCAGCCCCGTGGCCGAGATCGCCGCCACGGCAGACAGGAACACCCCGACATAGCCGATCCCCGTCAGAATGGCCGAGCGCCCGCCGATATCGATCTTCGTGCGCGGCAGCACCGTATTCTTGACCGTGCGCTGGATGATGCGGGTCACGGTATAGCCGATACCGAACACCAGAATGAACACCAGCAGATCGGTCAGCGAGAACCGGCTGTTGCCAATGGTCACCCCGTCGTTCAGCCAGCCCCATATCTCGCGCAGGTCATTGACACTCGCGCCCCAGATCAGCGCCAGCACCGGCAGCGCGCCAAGCGTCAGAAGGAAGCCGAAGAAAACCGGAACCAGGCGCACCTGATCGCGGCGAAGCTCGTTTTCGCCCCCGCCGATCCAGTGGTCCAGAAACGCCCGCACCAGATCGAAAACCACCAGTAACGCCCCGACAAAGGCC